>QMKX01000003.1 GCA_003643835.1 Campylobacterota bacterium | reverse complement strand
TTGTTTGTTGTTTGCTTGTACTTGAGCGAAAATTTGCACCAAACTTATAAGTGCGAGATGATACCCAAGTGGCCCAAAGCCAGTTATTATTCCTGTAGATGCTTGGGCGGTGATAGACTTTTGTCTGTATTTCTCTCTTTTGTATATGTTGCTTATATGCACCTCTACTACTGGCAAATTAACTGACTGCAAAGCATCTTTTATGGCTATACTTGTATGACTATAGGCAGCTGGGTTTATCACAATACCGTGGCAAGTGCCAAGTGATTCTTGAATTTTGTCTATAATCTCGCCTTCAAGGTTGCTTTGAAAAAACTCCAGTTCTATGTTGTTTTCACTTGCTGTTGATTTCATCGCTTCGTGAATCTGGTCTAAACTCATAGCTCCGTATATATTTGTCTCTCTAATACCCAACATATTTAAGTTTGGTCCTTGTATCACCATAACTTTGTTTTTATTCATCGTTTGCTCCTATTTATCAAAAAAATTGTTTTCATACAAGGCATCTATCAAGCTTTGCACACTGCTAACTGATTTTGCGAATTTTCTGTCTTGATGGTCGTTTAGATTTGCTTCTATTATCTTCTCTGCTCCGTTTGCACCAATCATAGTAGGCACGCCGCTTACTACATCGGTATAACCATACTCGCCACGAAGCATAACAGCACACGGGTATATCTGTTTTTTATCACTTAATACTGCTTCTACCATAAGAGCTGTTGATTTTGCTGGTGCATAATACGCACTGCCATCTTTGAGCAAAGATACTATCTGAGCTCCGCCGTTTTTTGTTTTGTCTACGATTTCGTTTATCTCATCCCAAGTGAGCAAATCAGTCAGTGGCACACCTGCAACCGTCGAAAACCTAGGCAAAGGCACCATATCGTCTCCGTGCCCACCCATGACGCTACATCGTATTTGTCCTGCTCCGTATTGAAGTTTTTCATACACAAAGTGAGCCATGCGAGCACTATCAAGCACCCCTGCCATACCAAGCACTCTATTTCTCTCCCAAAGCGTCTCTTTGAGAGCTACATATACCATAGCATCAAGTGGATTTGACACTGGTATTATGATAGCATTTGGCGAGGTTAATTTAACTACTTTTAGTATATCTCTCATAATTTTAGCATTTTTAAGTAGTAGATCATCTCTACTCATGCCGGGCAATCTTGGACTTCCTGCTGTGACTACTATTACATCACAATCTTTGACATCTTCAAGTTTTTTTGCTACTGTGACTATTGTATGTTTTCTCGCACTTTGTGAGGCTTGGCTTAAATCGAGAGCTATACCTTTAGCCCTGTCAACATTATTTGCTCTTAGCATTACCTCATGACAAGACCCGCTCATAGCTAAACTATATGCTACAGACGAACCTACATTGCCTACGCCTATGATTGCTACTCTTTTTCCCCTCATATATGTCCTTTTTTAGTTATTATATCACAATTAACTTATCTATGAGGCTTGAGCTATTGTTTTTTGATATTATTTTCGATCCACCTTATCAACTTCAAATCATAATTTTCCCTATGTTGTTTTACGATAGTATCTAAAATAAAACCGCTAAACAATGCTAAAATTGAGATTAACATCAATCCAACAGATAATATCGCTGAAGGTATTTTGCTTATATAAGATGTATTGATAAATTCTATTATCACCGAAAGCCCCACAATCAAGCCTAACATTAGAAAAAATACTGACAATATACTAAAAAAAGCCAAAGGCTTATAGTCTTTAAATACCCATAATATTGTTTTCAATACCCTCATGCCATCAAGGTAGGTGTTTAGTTTAGAAAGGCTACCTTTTGGTCTATCTCTGTATTTTATTGGTATCTCTTGGATTAGGAAATTTTTATCAAGCGTGTGTAAAGTTATCTCTGTTTCAATTTCAAATCCTTTGCTATTTATAAGAATATTTTTTACAAATTTTTTATAGGAAACATTTTTGCTAAAGCAAAAAGCGATTCTATTGTTTTGGTTTAATTGTAGAAATAAAGTTTTTTATTGTAATGTTAAAACACTTGAGAGAAAAACCGCTTTAAGTATAAGTAAAATTAATAATAAACTACTCTAAAGATTACCAAGCCCATACATTATAAAATACTTTTCTTTAGATAGTCCGCAATATCACAAAAAAGTTAGATATTCTAATCGGCGACAGCTAATCTTTATTTATAAACACAAGCTTATAAAACTTTTTAAACCCAAACTCTTTGATACTCAAATACAGCAACACAAATCCACCAAAGCTACTAGCCACTGCTAACCCAACTGCTCCAAAAGGAACAATAAGCAAAAGTGACAACACTATATTCCATACAAGCGAATAAGCAGTGATAATAGCCGCTCTTTTTTGTCTCTCTTTGCTATACAACCACAACATATAAATTTTTGATAGTCCATATGGCAAAAGTCCTAACAAATATGCTGACAATATATTTGCTGTGTTTGCTACATCGTTCAAACTAAACTCACCTCTAAAAAAAAGTAGCTTGATTATTTGTTCGTCAAAAACTATGCCTATAGTTGTAGCGATACTAAGCATAGCTACAACCAAATATGTGGCTTTTCGCATATATTGTTTTGCTGTGCTTTCGTCTTGTTTGGATATGTTTTTAGCAATTGTAGGAAATATAGCGATAGACACTGCTACTGAAAACAAAGCAAAAGGAAGCTGAAATATACGATTGGCATAATACAAGTAGCTAATAGTCCCAAAGCTTAAAAATGATGCAAGAAATGTATCCAAAAATGCCGATATATGTGCGGCTGAACTGCCAAAAACGGCTGGCAAAAACTGTTTATAAAACTTACTATTTTTGTATCGTTTTTGTGCTTTCTTTATATTTGAAGTCCATACTTTTATGTTTAAACTTTTTATAGCTATAAGATGAGCAAACACTTGCAAAAATCCACCAAAGATAACAGCAAAACTTAGATAATATACTATATCAAACTTGTCGTAATCTTTAGATATGATAAGAGCAGTTATGAGTGATATGTTAAGAAGTGCTGTGCTAAAAGCACTTGTAGCAAAGTGTTTGCGGTATTGTAGGATGGCGCTTAAAAATGTGACCACAAATATAAGTGGTAGATAAAAAAAGCATATAGCTACAATAGGCGATGCCATATTTATAGTAGTTCTATCAAATCCAACTGCTATGATAGTAGTAGCAACCCCACTAAATATAGCGACCAGCACCGACAAAAACACTATAAAACTAAAAAATTGCCAAAATATCACAGTGCTAAACGATATTTTGTATTTAGTGCTTGAAAAAGAAGGTATAAAAACTTGTGTAAATGCCCCCTCACCAAAAATCCTACGAAATAAGTTTGGCAACTTGAAGGCTACAAAAAATATATCTGTATATATGTTTGCTCCAAGCACCGATGCCATGAGAAGGTCTCGTGCAAATCCAAATATACGAGATACAAATATGCCTGTTGTGTTTGTAAATATATTTTTTATCATCTATTTTTTGTGGGTTTTGTTGTTTGAAATATACAAGGAACGATCAATATAGTCTTGAGTGATATAATGTTGTAGTTGTTTTTAGATACTTTTATCATAAATTATCACTCCTTTTGTATTATAGCAGATATTTATAAAACATAAAAACACTTGATTGTGTTACTTTAGACTATAGCATTGGTGTATGATATTTTAGTTGTTCTTTTTTTTGCTTTTGCTTTGTGGTAGCTTAACATCCATACTAACATGGCAAAATAAGTCGCCTTATATTTTCGCCATCACTGTGTGGTTGGTATCATGGTTAGCTAAATATCAAGCTTCTTTACTCTGTTTGTATGTCTGCCTTGCTCAAAAAAGTTCTCTCTCCAGCTTTTTATTATTTGTTTTATCGTAGCTTCGCTACTCACTCTTGAACCCATACACAACACGTTTGCATCGTTGTGCTGTTTTGATAGTTTTGCACTTAAACTATCGTGACATAAAGCAGCTCGTATTCCTTTAAATCTATTTGCTGACATACTCATACCAATACCAGTGCCACATATAAGCACGCCTTGTGAGTCTATATCTTCTAAAACTTTGGTAGTTACTTTTTTTGCAAAATCAGGATAATCAACTCTTTTTTCATCAAAAGTGCCTAAATCTATCACTTCATCTTCAAATGAGTTAAAAATTTTTATGACAAAATCTTTTATTTTATACCCTGCGTGGTCTACTGCTATATAATAACGCATCAGTATATACCTTCTTTGTCTTTTGTATTTGTTGATACATTGTTTTGTAAAGTATTAACTGTGTTAAATATCCTGCTCCATCTTATTTTTTTGTTCTCGTCCCACGAAAAATATACAAACCAAGGTTTACCTACAATATATTTGTATGGCACAGTTCCCCAAAATCTGCTATCGTTGCTATGGTCTCTGTTGTCGCCCATCATAAAAAAGTTATCATCTGGCACTTGTATGATAGAAGTTTCAAACAACTCCGTGTGTGGTGAATTTTGTGCTGTTATGCTACTGTCATGGTTTATGCCTTTGAATTTAGATTCGTATGGTGAAACTACAAACATTTTATCATCAATTTTTATTGTCTTATTTTCTTTATAGTTTTCCTCTACATAACTGTTGCCTTCTTGAGGATGTAGATACAATTTTTTATCTTTTAGAAACAATATATCACCACTGGTAGCAACACACCTTTTGACATAATGTATTTTTGGATTATGTGGGTAACGAAACACTACTATATCGCCTCTTTGTGGTCTTTTGCCGTCTATTAAGTGTCCATCACCATCAAAATCTGGCAAGACTTGTTGCTCTATCCATGGTATAGTTGGAGTTGGTACTCCATAACTGAATTTTTTTACAAACAGCATATCACCTATCAACATGGTGTTTTTCATGCTCCCACTAGGTATCACAAAAGCTTGCGCTACAAAAAATATGATAGCGAGCACTATCACAACAGTGCCAGTCCAACTACTTGACCAGCTATACAGCCATTTTAATTTATTCATCTTTTTTCCTTTTTTTTGCTGATTTGATTGTGTTGTCTAATAACATAGCTATAGTCATGGGCCCAACGCCACCTGGCACCGGTGATATATATTCGCATTTTTTAGACACATCATCAAAATCAACATCGCCTACAAGTTTTCCTTGTTCGTTTTTATTTATGCCTATATCTACGACAATAACATCTTCTTTTATCATATCACTTGTGATTAAATTTATCTTGCCTACTGCTACACATAATATATCGGCATTTAATGTATGCTGTTTTAGATTTTTTGTATATATATGACATATCTGCACTGTGGCATATTCATTTAGAAACAGAGACATAAGCGGTTTGCCTACGATATTTGAAGCACCGACTATACAAACATTTTTGCCTTTTAGTTCTATTTTATATTGTTTAAGTAGCTTTATCACTCCATAAGGAGTAGCGGGTATAAACCCATCTAATTTTAAACTAATAGAGCCTATATTAAATGGGTGAAAACCGTCCACATCTTTTTGTGGGTTAATTGCTTGTATTACTTTGCTTTCATCTATATTATTTGGAAGTGGAAGCTGAACCAATATGCCATCTATATTGTCGTTGTTGTTCATCATATTAATTGTATCTATAATTTTTTGTTCGTTTATGTTTGCTGGCATTTTATGCACTATTGAGTATATGCCTACTGTGTCACAAGCTTTGCTTTTCATATTTACATAAGTCATACTTGCTGTATCGTCACCAACTATTATGACAGCTAATCCCGGCGTGATATCGTGTTTTTTCAAAGCTTGCACTTGCCGTTTTATGTCTATTTTAATTTCATTTGAAAGCTTAATTCCATCAAGCAGTTTCATGTTTGTCCTTTAATTTTTCTATCTCATCTAACAGTCTTGGCAAAAGTTTGCTTGTAGGTAATTTTGCTACTACTTCACCTCTTTTGATGATAAGCCCGCTACCTTTACCGTAAGCTATAGCTACATCAGCTGTTTTCGCTTCGCCTATGGCATTGACCACACATCCCATGACCGATATATTCAGTGGAGTTTTTATGTTTTTTGTTGCAAGTTCTACTTTTTTTACAGCTGATACTAAATCTGCTTCAAGCCTACCACAAGTTGGGCACGATATTATATTTAAACCGTCTTTTGTTATACCACTATCTTTTAAAATTGCCTTCGCAACTCGTATCTCCTCTTCAAGTTCACCTGTCATTGATACTCTTATAGTATCGCCTATGCCGTCGAGTAGCAAACTGCCTAATGCAATTGAAGATTTGATAGTGCTATGAAACTTTGTGCCAGCTTCTGTTACACCTATATGAAATGGATACAACATAAGTGGTCTTAATGCTCTGTATGCTTGGACTGTCCGTTGCACATCACTGGCTTTTAAACTAACTTTTATATCAAAGAAATCAAGATCTTCAAGATATTTTATATTATATAAAGCAGAATTTATCATGCCTTTTGCTGTCTGACCATATTTATCTTCAAATTTTTTTTCCAATGAACCGCAGTTTATGCCAACACGCACTGGTATTTTGAACTCTTTGCATTTTTTGATAATCTCTTTGATTTTTGTTTTGTCATTTATATTTCCTGGGTTAAAGCGGATTGCTTGCACATAAGCAGCGACCTCCAATGCGAGCTTATAGTTAAAATGGATATCTGCTACTATTGGCATAGATGTCTCTTTGCATATTTGCTTGATAGCTTTAGCACTTGGCATATCGGGAACTGCTATTCGCACTATATTTGCACCTGCAAAATGTAGTCGTTTTATCTGTTCTACTGTGCCAGCTATATCAGTAGTTTTTGTATATGTCATACTCTGCACAGATATAGGACTATCTCCACCTATTGGCACATCGCCTATATATATTTTTTTTGTTTGTATTCTTTTTATCATAGTTTATGTGGATAATATCAAAACAATCTTAAGCACACCTGTAAAAACTTCTATGTTCATAATTTCTTTATCTTTTCTATTTCATCTCTTATGCGTATTGCTTCTTCAAAATTTAACTCACGGCTAACTTTGCTCATAGCTTTGTTTAGTTCAAGTATTATTTTTTTGCGTTCTTGTGGTGGAAGTTTTTCAAGTTTTTGTTTTTTGTTATATATATCATCATAACTCTCAAGCTTAAGCGATTTGTCGAGATCTCTTTTTGTAGATGTAGGAGTTATACCATACTTTTGATTGTGTTTTTGTTGTATTTCTCGTCTTTGATTTGTCAAGTCTATAGCGTATTGCATAGAGTCTGTGATTTTTGAAGCAAATAAAATAACCCTGCCATCTTTATGCCTTGCTGTTCGCCCCATAGTTTGCACTAAACTGGTTTTACTTCGCAAAAATCCCTCTTTGTCAGCATCCATCACGGCTACAAGCGAAGTCTCTGGTATATCCAAGCCCTCTCTTAAAAGATTTATACCTATAAGCACATCATATTTACCCAACCTCAACTGCCTAATGATATGATTTCTTTGTATTGCGTCTATGTCGCTGTGCATATATTGCACTTTCAAGCCCATCTCTTGATAATACGATGTCAGTTGTTCGGCTAATTTTTTAGTAAGCACCGTGACCAACACTCTGTCACCTTTTTTTATGGTTTTTTTTATCTCATCGTATAGTTTTTCTACTTGATATTTGCTATCTATTATCTCAATAGTTGGGTCAAGAAGCCCTGTGGGTCTTATGATTTGTGAAGCAACTTTGGTGCTAATATCTATCTCAAGAGAAGCGGGAGTAGCTGACACAAATAAATAATAGTCGGCTTTTTTGATAAACTCATCAAACATCAAAGGGCGATTGTCTAAAGCACTAGGGAGTCTAAAACCATACTCCACCAACACCTCTTTTCTGCTTTTGTCAGCTTTATACATACCACGAAACTGAGATAAAGATACATGTGATTCATCAACTATTAGCAAAAATGGTTTGTCCATAGCTTGAAAATAATCTAAAAGCGAATATGGAGTTTCTCCGGGTTTTTTGTCTGTCAATAACCTAGCATAATTTTCAATTCCTTTACACATTCCAGTAGCTTGTAGCATCTCTAGATCAAACTCAACTCTACTCTTAAGTCGCTGATACTCTACAAGCTTGTTTTGTGTTTCAAACTCTTTTAATCTAACATCAAGCTCTTTTTCTATCATATCTATAGCTTTTACTAGTCTATCTTTTGATACCACAAATGGATTGACACTATATATGGTAACTTTGTCTAACTCTTGGACTGTTTTATTTGTAAGGTACTCTCTTTTTGTTAGTCGTTCTACTTCATCGCCAAAAAACTCGACTCTCAAATACTCTTCATCAAAATATGCAGGAAATATGTCTAAAACATCGCCGGTTACTTTGAAGTTTGACCTATCAAAAAAGTTATCGTCTCTTTTGTAGCCCATATCTACAAGTTTAAGCAGTAAATCTCGTTGGGAATAGTTTTGATTTAGTTCTAATACTTGCACATTTTTTTTATATTCGTTTGGGTTGCCAAGCCCATAATTTGCTGATACAGATGCCACACAAATGATATCATCAAAACTAAGTAAAGATGCAGTTGTGCTAAGTCTCAGTCTTTCCAACTCTTCATTTATACTACTATCTTTTTCTATAAAAAGGTCTCTTCTTGGGATATATGCTTCTGGTTGATAATAGTCATAATATGATATAAAATACTCTACATGATTTGAAGGGAAAAAACCCCTAAACTCGCTATACAGCTGTGCTGCCAAAGTTTTGTTGTGTGTCATGATAAGTGTGGGTAGTTGAAGTTTTTCTATCACTTTTGCCATCGTGTATGTCTTGCCCGAACCAGTAACACCCTCCAATGTGGTGTATTGATTTGCTTTGTTTATATTTGAAACTATATCTTCAATTGCTTTTGGTTGGTCGCCTTCTGGTTTATAATTACTTTTTAAGATAAATTTTTGCATAAAATATATTATCTAAAAAATATTAAAGTCTATCTCAAATTTAAATGTTTATGTTAGTTTTATATTATTGTGATACAATGTCTAAAATTTTAGGAGATGATAATGTTAGATATTGATTTGGTTCTGCTTTTTGGCTCGGCATTGGTATTTTTGATTGTGCTGGTAGTTTTAAATAAAATGTTATTTTTGCCACTTATGATTCATATTGACAATAGAGAATTAAATATCAAAAAAAAGCAAAACAAGAACGAAAATATAGAACTTGAACTAAATTCTATATTAAACCAATCAAATAACTTATTGATTCAAGCAAAACAAAAATCAAAAGATATTACAGACAAAGCGACAGATGAAGCAAATAAACAAGCAGAAAAATTATATCAAAATGCATTGACATTACAAAATAATAAAATAGAAGAGTTTCAAGCATCTTATGATACAAAAAAATCACAGCTTGAAAAGTCACTTCAAGGTATTGAACTTGAGATATGCGACAAAATAAATGATAAAATCAAATCAGCATAAAGGAGTGTTATGAAAAAATTATTTTATATATTTTTGCTGCTACCTATCATAGCTTTTTCGCAAGATACACAAACGGATATAGTGCCAAGGTCTGTAAATTTTTTGATATTTATTGCTATTGTGTATTATATATTAGCAGACAAAATAAAAGCTTACTTTAAAAATAGAACCGCTCAAATAGAAAACAGATTTAAACAAATAAAAGAACTAGAGTTATCAAACAAAAAGATGATAGATAACGCACAAGATGAGTTATTGAAAGCAAAAACATTATCTTTAAAAATTGTAAATGAAGCAAATGCAAATAAAAAGAACATAAAACAAAATATTTTAAACCAAACAACAGAAAAAATAAACCACCTCATAAAAAAAACAGATGAAAACTTATCTATACAAACACAAAAACTAAAGTTTCAAGCAGTAGATAACTTTATGGATAAAATTTTTGAAAATAAAAATGTAAAAATATCTTCAAAAGAGATATCAAACATAATCAAAAAGAAGGTTGTATAATATGAGTGAGCTAATATCAAGAATATACGTCAAAGCGATTTTGAACGATAAAGAGATAGACACGATAAAAAAAGAGCTTGAAATCTTGTCTAAAGCATATGAAAATAAAAAACTTTTAGATATATTGTCTACAAATATCTCTCAACAAGAAAAAACAAAGCTTATACTGAGTTTTATAAAAAAGCCAAACAAAAAAACCACAAACTTAATCAAACTTTTAAGCTCAAACAATCGTCTAAATGTTTTGCCTTCTATATCCAATGAACTTAAAAAACAGATAAATGAAAAAAATAGTATCTCATCAGGTGAGATATATTCTGATGAAGCATTACCAAAAAAAGATATAGAAGATATAGAAGATATATTGTCAAAAAAATTCAATATAAAGTTAAACTTAGAACAAGCAAATACAAAGTTTGATGGACTAAAAGTGACAATAGACTCTATGAATATAGAAGTGGGGTTAAGCAAAAAAGTGTTTAAAAACAGATTAAAAGCATATGTTTTACAATCAATATAAAAAAGGAGATACACATGAGTGATAAGATCAATGCAGATGAAATAAGCACCATCATCAAAGAGCGAATTGATAATTTTGAGTTAAATATAGAGGTAGATGAAACTGGTAAAATAATATCTTTTGCTGATGGTATAGCAAAAGTTTATGGTCTAAACAATATCATGGCAGGAGAGCTTGTAGAGTTTGAAAATGGTGCTAAAGGATTAGCACAAAATTTAGAAGAAAGATCTGTAGGTATAGTTATACTTGGCTCGAGTGTAGGACTAAAAGAAGGGACGAGCTGCAAAAGATTAGGCAAGCTTCTTGAAGTGCCAATAGGCGATGAACTTCAAGGGCGAGTAGTCAATGCATTAGGCGAACCAATAGATGGCAAAGGTGCAATAAACACAAAAAATACAAGATTTGTTGAAGAGAAGGCACCTGGTATCATGGCAAGAAAATCAGTCCATGAGCCACTGACTACTGGTATCAAAGCTATTGATGCACTTGTGCCGATAGGGCGAGGGCAAAGAGAGCTAATAATAGGCGATAGACAAACAGGCAAAACTACCGTAGCTATTGATGCTATTATAAATCAAAAAGATCAAGATGTCAAGTGTATATATGTGGCAATTGGTCAAAAAGATTCTTCAATAGCAAACATAGTAGGAGCACTTGAAGAAGCTGGCGCCATGGGATACACTACAATAGTGTCAGCAGGTGCTAGTCAATCAAGTGCTTTACAATTTTTAGCTCCATATACAGGGGCGACCATGGGTGAGTATTATAGAGACAATGCTAAACATTGTCTTATAATATACGATGATTTGAGTAAGCATGCAGTAGCATATAGAGAGATGTCTTTGTTGCTCAGGCGTCCTCCTGGACGAGAAGCATACCCGGGCGATGTCTTTTATCTTCATTCAAGACTTTTAGAACGGGCAGCAAAAGTCAATGATAGTTTAGGTGGTGGTTCGCTTACTGCTTTGCCTATCATCGAAACACAAGCAGGGGATGTAGCAGCTTATGTGCCTACAAATGTCATCTCAATCACAGATGGGCAAATATTTTTAGAGACTGATCTGTTTAACTCAGGTATAAGACCTGCTATAAATGTAGGGCTCTCTGTATCAAGAGTTGGGGGCGCTGCTCAAATAAAAGCGACTAAACAAGTAGCAGGGACACTCAAGCTTGACTTAGCGCAGTTTAGAGAACTTGAAGCATTTGCCCAGTTTGCTTCTGATCTTGATGCTTCTACTAGAGCACAATTAGAACGAGGTCAAAGAATGGTTGAGCTACTTAAACAAGGTGTAAATAAACCACTATCTATAGAAAAACAAGTAACTATACTATATGCAGGTGTAAATGGTTTTCTTGACAATATAGATGCCAAAAATATAGTGAAGCTTGAACAAGAGTTTCACGAATTTATATCGCAAAACTATTCAAAAATACTATCAGGCATAAAAAAACAAGCGAAGATAGATGATGATATCAAAGATGAATTAGAAAAAGCTATCAAAGAGTTTTTGTCTATTTTCAAAGCTAATTAAGTTCAAATTATGGCAAACTTAAAAGATATCTCAAGACAAATCAAAAGTGTCAAAAATACAAAAAAAACTACGAAAGCCATGAAGCTTGTGTCATCAGCAAAGCTCAAGAAAGCTCAAAAATTATCTACACAATCAAAAAGTTATGCTTTAAATATAGCTGATGTTATGATCAAAATAGCTACAAAAGTATCTATGGTGCAAAACGATGAAAATCAAAATAAAGCTTTGGTGCCAAATGACAATGCAAAAATCATTGATATCATATTTATCACCGCAGACAAAGGGCTTTGTGGGGGATTCAATATAACAACTATCAAAAAAGTTAGAGAGCTCATAACTACATACAAAAAAAGTGGGCGTGATGTTCGATTGCGAGCTATAGGCAGAAAAGGGGTTGATTTTTTCAAATTTGCTGGGGTAGAACTACTACAAAAAGAGGTAGGATTAAGTGCTAATCCTACTTATGAAAAAGCAACAAAATTTATAAAAAATGTCTTTGATGATTTTGAAAATGGAATTTGCGACAAGGTTGTTATCGTTCATAATGGTTTTTTAAATATGTTATCTCAAGAGCTTAAAGTTACAGAGCTATTGCCTATAAATATAGAGAAAACAAAAGTAGAAAACACCGAATCTATGCTTGACATAGAACCAGATGACGACAAAGAAGTTTTAGGTGAACTTATACAAAAATATATTGAATTTTCTTTGTATTATTCACTTATAGATTCTCTATCAGCAGAACATGGTGCCAGAATGCAAGCTATGGAAAATGCCACAAACAATGCGAATGACAAAGTAAATGATTTGACAGTAGAATTCAACAAAGCAAGACAAGCGGCAATTACTACTGAACTTATCGAAATAATATCAGGTGTTGAAGCACAAAAATAACAAGGAGTATATGTGAAAGAAGGAAAAATAATACAAATAATGGGGCCGGTTGTAGATGTAGAGTTTGATGGATATCTTCCTGCTATCAATGAAGCTATAGAGGTCCAAGATACAAAAGAAAGATTGGTGCTTGAAGTAGCAGCACATATTGGTGACAATAAAGTTCGAACGATATCTATGGATATGACAGAGGGTATCAAAAGAGGTGCTATATGTAAAGCTACCGAAGAACCAATAAAGGTGCCAGTAGGCGAAGAGGTGTTGGGTAGGATATTTAATGTAATAGGTGAGCCAGTTGATGATGGACCAGCTGTCAGCAAAGGAGTTGAAAGATGGTCAATTCATAGAGACCCCCCTACATTTGAAGAGCAAGCAACATCTACAGAGATGTTTGAAACTGGCATAAAGGTTGTAGATCTATTAGCACCTTATGCAAAAGGTGGTAAAGTAGGATTGTTTGGTGGAGCAGGAGTTGGCAAAACTGTCATCATCATGGAGCTTATTCACAATGTTGCATTTAAACATGATGGTTATAGTGTTTTTGCTGGTGTTGGAGAGAGAACAAGAGAAGGAAACGACTTATACTATGAGATGAAAGACTCAAATGTTCTTGACAAAGTAGCACTTTGTTATGGACAAATGAGCGAGCCTCCAGGTGCTAGAAACCGTATAGCATTAACCGGACTTACTATGGCAGAGTATTTTAGAGATGAAAAGGGTCTTGATGTTTTGATGTTTGTTGACAATATATTTAGATTTGCACAAAGTGGTTCAGAGATGTCGGCACTTTTAGGCCGGATTCCTTCGGCTGTGGGTTATCAACCTACATTAGCACGCGAAATGGGAGCATTGCAAGAAAGAATTACCACCACCAAAAAAGGTTCAATTACATCAGTCCAAGCAGTATATGTACCAGCAGACGACTTGACAGACCCAGCACCTGCATCTGTATTTGCTCACTTAGATGCTACAACTGTATTAAATAGAAAAATTGCTGAAAAAGGTATATATCCAGCTGTTGATCCACTTGATTCTACTAGTAGGATTTTAAGTGCTGATATATTAGGGCAAGAGCATTATGATGTTGCGCGTGGTGTTCAAGCTATATTACAAAAATACAAAGACCTACAAGATATTATAGCTATACTTGGTATGGACGAGCTAAGTGAAGCAGACAAACAAATAGTAAGTCGTGCTAGAAAAGTTGAAAAATTTCTATCTCAGCCATTTTTTGTAGCAGAAGTATTTACAGGTAGTCCAGGCAAATATGTGGAACTAAAAGATACTATAGATGGATTCAAAGGTATTTTAGATGGCAAATATGACCATATGAGTGAAAACTCATTTTATATGGTTGGCAATATAGATGAAGCTATTGAACAATCAAATAAAACAACATCATAAAAAAGGATAATATATGGAATCTTTAAGATTATCAATTGTCACACCTACGGGACAGATATATAATGATAATGTAACTACGGTTACACTTCCTGGCAAGGAAGGTGAATTTGGAGTTTTGCCTCGCCACGCTTCACTTGTAAGTTCGCTTGGTGTCGGTGTCATCATAATAGAAAAACTTGATAAAACATCTGAGGCTATCGCTATAAACTGGGGTTATGCCAGTATAGAAGAGGATTGTGTGTCTTTGCTTATTGATAGTGCTGTTAGTTTAAGCGATAAAGACTCTACAATAAGCTCAAATATTCAAAAAGCAAAAGAGTTAGTAAATAGTGTGCACAACTCAAATGTCTCTATAGCCTCTATAGAAGCAAAAATATCTTCATTTGGTTGATTTATGGATACTATTTTAGATTATGTTTTACACGGAGGAACTATATCAGCAATTGTTTTGCTTGTGTTGTCATTTTATTTGATATTGGTTTTTTATATTTTTATATACAAACTCATCACACTAGGTGCTGTCTTAAGAGTTGAAAAAAGATCACTTGCGTATTTGGCTTCAGGTGGCGATATGTCTATGGTTATATCAAAACTAAAAAGATGTATAGGCAACTCTACAATATCTAAAGAGTTGCTAAAAGCCTGTGAAACATCGTTGATACGTGAATTAAGTAGTGGCACAACATGGTTGTCTATAATATCTTCAACTGCTCCGTTTATTGGGTTGTTTGGCACTGTTGTTGGTATATTAGACTCGTTTGCCAAATTCGCAACACAAACAAAAGTAGGTTTTAGTGTTATTGCTCCAGCTATCAGTGAAGCACTCGTAGCGACAGCTGCAGGAATCTTTGTAGCTATATTTGCTTATACTTTTCATCAACTAATTGTAAGAAAACTTTACATAATAAGCACATACCTGAAATCCCAATCAGAGATACTAATGTTAAAAGGTTAATATAATTGGACTTTGAACAAAAACCTGACTTAAATATAACTCCGCTTGTGGATGTTATGCTTGTATTGCTGGCTATCATGATGGTAACAGCGCCGGTTATAGAGTATGAAGAGAGTATCAATCTACCACAAGGAAGTAAATCTACTAAACTATCTATAACAAAAAAAATAGATATTGTTATGACAACAAACAGCGAGATACTTTTAAATAAAGAAAAAATAGATATGAAAAATTTTACAGATAGTTTTGTTTTATTTGCTAAAGATAAAAAAAGGGACACACCAATACATATAAGAGCTGATAAAAACTTAAAATACGACAGTGTGATAAAAGTTCTCAAAACTGTAAAAGAGGTAGGATTTTTAAAAGTATCGTTAATAACAGATGGATAACACTTTTACAAAACAATTTTCGTTTGTTTTGTCTTTGATTATTTATTTTGCTATTATTTTTACTCTTAGCAAGTATATATTAGAAAATGAAAAACAGGTTATAAAAGCAAACAAGCATCAAACTGTTATAGAATTGGATCTTTCTAATGAGAATTCTAAAGAAGTCACAAAAGAAGCAACCAAAGCGGCAAGTAAAAAATCTATTGGTATAAAAAAACTTGAAACCAAAGACAATTCAGCCTCAAAAACCAACAAAAAAACATCAGATGTCAAATCGCTATTTAGCAATGTGAAAATAAAAGCTACAAAAACAACTAAAGAAACAATAACGAACAAAGAAAAAAGCGAAGTATCAAGCAGATTTAAAGCAAAAGTAGAGAAAAATGAAAAAGAGGACAATACTACAAAAGTATCAAACAATCTAAACAGCTCTAAACAAAGCCAAGCGAGCTTAAATGCGCAAAATAGTGGCTCGACTGATGAGTATTATTCAAAAATTTATGATATACTCTCAAATAGGTGGAGGCCTTATGATATAAGACATGAGTTTTCTGCTCAAATTGTGGTATATATCACAAAAAATGGAAAATTTTCATATAGATTTAAAAAATATTCTGATAGCACTGACTTTGACAATCAACTTATGAGATTTTTAGATTCGCAATTAGATGAGATTTTTCCTATAAGCAAAGAAGAAAATGACGTCACGATAGTTGTTACATTTAAAACAAAAAATTAAAAAAAGGATGAAAATGAGAAAAATATTATTTATAGTTTTATTACCAATTGTGGTTATATGCGCAAAAGATGTATCTATGGAGATAGTTAAAAAGAAAAATAACATACCAAATGTTTATATAAACACAATAACGAAAGATGCTGCGACAATATCCGAACATATAAAAAAAATGGTCCAAAGAGACCTTCTAATTAGTAGTCATTTTTTAAACAAAGAGATAGACTATAAAGTAGAATTTGAAAACTCGCCAAACTACACAACTTTGGAAAAAAAGGGTGTGCAATTATATCTAAACTTAAAGATAAACAAAAAAGATAAAAATGGCATATCTGTAAATATGAAACTTTTTGATACCAATGCCCAAGAGTTAGTCGCTTCAAATAGTTTTCAAATAAAAAATGAAGCTAAATACCCATTTTTATCTCATAAAATTGCTATTTTGATAAACAAACTTTACAATGCACCTCCTATTGACTGGATGGACAGATATATCATATTTGCAAAATACAATAAAGCTAAAAATGCTTCAATAGTCATATCTGATTATACCTTAACATATCAAAAAACTATTGTCGCTGGTGGGTTAAATATATTTCCAAAATGGGCAAACAAATACCAAAGTAGTTTTTATTATACTAAATTTTTTGACAATAAGTTGGTTTTGATGAAAAAAAATATATACACTGGAGAAAATACAAAAATAGTGAGCAGCAATGGTATGCTAGTGTGCTCCGATGTTAGCAAAGATGGCAATAAATTAGCCTTGACTATGGCACCAAATGGCCAACCTGATGTTTATGTATATAACATCAAAACAAAAAAAAGAAAAAGAGTCACTTTTTATAGCGGTATTGATGTGGGAGCAGGTTTTGTTGAAGATGACACAAAAGTTGTTTTTGTATCAAACAGACTAAGACATCCAAATATATTTTCAAAAAAAATTCAAGGTAGTGCTGTCAAAAGATTAGTATATCACAGCAAAAACAATAGTGCCGTCACAACTTATAAAAACTATATAGCGTATAGCAGCAAAGAAACAAGCAAAGAGTTTGGAAACTATTCATTTAATATATACCTCATATCCACAACAAATAGCTTTATAAGTCGTCTGACAGCAAAAGGTGTAAATCAGTTCCCAAGATTTTCTATAGATGGTGAAACTCTTTTATTTATAAAAAAAAGAGCGGGAAAAAGTTACCTCGGGATATCTAGGCTTAACTACAACAAAAGTTATACATTTCCGCTAAAAAGTGGAAAATTACAATCAATAGATTGGTAAATTCGCAAAAATATTGTGTTTATTGAAAAAGATTAAGCAAAAATGTGATATAATACAAAATCTTTAAATAAAAAGGAGTGTGATGTATGATTAAAAAAATAAGTTTTTATCTATTTTTAGTATCTTTGTTAGTTTTTTCAGGGTGTGGTTCAAAAGAAGAGCAAGTTGATCTTGAAGATGAAATAATAGATGAAGAGATAGGTGAAGAAGAGGATATCATAGAAGATGATGAGTTTGCGGAAGGTGACGAAGAGTTAGGAGAAGAGGAAGCTGAAGTAGCCCAAACTGATGCTACTGGCGGACCTATAGAAAATATTTACTTTGCATTTGACAAGTTTTTTGTATCTGCGTCTATGAAAAGTAAGGTATCAAACAATGTTTCTGCTACGCAAAGTGCCTCTAGTATTAAAATTGAAGGCAACTGTGATGAATGGGGAACAGATGAATACAACTATGCTCTGGGTCTAAAAAGAGCCAATAGTGTCAAAAATGCTATGGTAGCAGAAGGTGTAAATGCATCAAAGATATCTATTGTAAGTTTTGGTGAAAGTAATCCTACTTGTAGCACCAAATCTGAATCTTGCTGGCAGTTAAATAGAAGAGTGGAAACAAGAGCTAGATAGAAGCTTTTTGTTATAGTATTGTGCCTTCTTATTTGAGTTGGCGCGAAAGTTGAGCACCTCCAAAAAAGATCTTGTCTTTTTTGGAGGTGCTCAAAAAGGAAAAAAGGAAAAAATATGAAAAAATTGAGTTTAATATCATTTTTGTTAATGCTGCTTGTATTTGCAGGATGTGCACAAAAAGAACCAGAGGTTACAAACGATGCAAATGATACAGCGTCAAGCGAAACTGAAGAGGCAGTAACAAATGCAGCAGAAGATGCAAACAAAATATACTTTGAGTATGATAGCTACGAAGTTACAGATGAGATGAAAGAGAAGTTAAAAGCTGCTGTTTTATTAGTAAAAGATGCTCCGACAATCACGCTTGAAGGAAATACAGACGAGAGAGGTTCGGATGAATACAACCAAGCTCTTGGACTAAAAAGAGCTAAAAGCGTACAAGATGCACTTTTTGCAGAAGGCGCAGATAAAAGTAAAATTGATGCTCCTATAAGCTTAGGTGAGCTTAATCCTGTATGTGAAGAGGAAACAGAAGAGTGTTATGCAAAAAATAGAAGAGTTGAGATTAAAATTAAATAATCATCGTGATTAGATATATTTTAATTTTATTATCATTGGTTGTTTTCAGCTTTGCAGCTGATACACAATCGGTATTTGGAGCTGGCGATATAAGCTCGCCAGCTCCTTTTGGGTTAAATGATACTCAAAAACAAGTAATTAAAAACAAAAAAACCATCAAAAACCTTGTAATTGATATGAATTATATCAAGAATGATATAAATAAACTTCAAGATAATATCGATGGCATAAGCTCGGTGATAGAAGACAATAGCAATAGATTAAACGACCCAAATAAAAAAAATCAGAAAGAAAAAAATAGTTTGTTGATTCAAGAAAATAAAAACTCAATCAATGACATCAGAAATGTGCTTCAAAATGTTTTGGATGAGCAAGCTAAAATACAAACAGACCAAAGTCAAATACTTCAACAACTTAAGTTATTAAATTCTAACAAAACGAGAAAAACTGAACAACCAGTAAAAGACAATGTGGCGAAAGTCAATGTATCAAAAGACAATAAACCCATAGATACAACCGTAGATAATGATAAAACAAAAAAATCTAAAGTGGTGTTATTTAAAGAAGCTAAAAAATTATACAAAAAAGAGTATTATACAAAAGCAATACCAATATTTGAGAATCTTGTAGCACAAAAATATAAACCAGCTGAATCAACATATCATTTAGGACATATGTGGTATGTAAGAAAAAAATACTCAAAAGCACTGTCTTATTTCAAACAAAGCGCAACAATGCATGACAAAGGCTGGTGGATGCCTAAACTTTTACTGTATAGTGCCATATCATTTGAAAAAACAGATGATTTAGATAACGCTGCAAACTTTTATAGCTCTTTAATAGAGATATATCCAAATACCAAAGAAGCAAAAATAGCAAAAAAAAATATAGGAGAATAGTATGAAAATTTCTACAAACAAAGTAGTCGGCATAGAGTATAAACTCTTTGATGCAAACACAAAAGAGCAGCTTGACACAAATGTAGGCAAAAAACCTTTAGAGTACATATCTGGTAAAGGTCACATAATCAAAGGACTTGAGGATGCTTTGGTAGGAATAGAAATAAATGAAAGCAAAGATGTGATAATTGATCCAAAAAATGCATACGGAGAGCTAAACAAAGATGCAGTGCAAGATGTGCCAAAAGAACAATTCGCTGATATTGAGTTGAGTGTCGGTATGGCACTATATGGCACTGGTGAACACGGTGAAACTACTCAAGTCACTGTAAAAGAGATAAACGATAGCACGGTCACTATAGATTTCAACCACCCAATGGCTGGCAAAAAACTTATGTTTTCTGTTCTTGTAGTATCGGTAAGAGATGCTACAGCAAATGAGTTATCAACTGCAACAGTTGGCGGTGTATCTGGTGGCTGCGGTTGTGGCAACGGTGATGTTGGTTGTGGTGAAAACAAACAAGAACATAAACATAAACACAAAGAGGGTGGATGCTGTAGTTCATGATAGATAAAAATATAACTTTAGTGTTTCCTGGTCAAGGAAGCCAAAGTGTTGGTATGGGCAAGGATTTTTTTGACAATAGTGATATTGCGAAACAAATGATAAACAATGCGAGCTTGAGAATAGGTGTGGATTTCAGGGAACTTATGTTTGAGCCAAACGATAAACTATCTCAAACAAAATGGACACAACCTGCTATATTGCTTGTTAGTTGTATCGCATATGAGTTATTTATACGCAAGTGTGATATAATCCCCAAATTTGTATTAGGGCACTCTCTTGGCGAATTTAGTGCTCTTGTTGCATCTAAAGCTTTAGACTATCTTGATGCGATTGAATTGGTTCATAAAAGAGGTGAATTTATGAATGAAGCTTGTGAAGGTATTGATGCCGGAATGATGGCAATATTAGGATTAGATGACACAACAATTGAAAATATGACTAAAGATCAAAGAGACAAGAACAAAAAAATATGGCCTGCCAATTATAATATGGACGGGCAATTAGTCGTAGCTGGAAAAAAAAAGCACCTGCAACAACTCGCACAAACGTATATTGACGCAGGTGCTAAAAGAGCTATAGTTCTTGATATGAGTGTAGCTAGTCATTGTCCACTTCTTGAAAATGCTATACCAAAACTCAAACCATATTTTGAAAAATATATCAAAGATGAATTTAAATACCCAGTGATATCAAATGTAACATCAAAACCATACAACAATAAAAAAGATGCAATAGAACTGCTGTCAAAACAGCTTATATCGCCTGTATTATACAAACAATCAATTTTAAACAATAAACAAGATATCAATACATTTGTCGAATTAGGTCAAGGAGTAGTGCTAAAAGGTATCAACAAAAAAATATCAAAAAATATAACAACTCTAAATATACAAGACACATTATCACTTCAAACTACAATAAAAAAACTTTATGAATAAAATAGCGATTATGGGGGCTATGCCTGAAGAGATAGCGCCTCTTTTGGAGTATTTTAAGGATATAAAAGCTACAAAATATGCTTCAAATGTTTATTATGAAACATCTTACAATAATATAAACATAGTTATAGCTTATAGTAAAATAGGAAAAGTTTTTTCGGCTTTAACCACTACTATACTAATAGAGAAGTTCAAGTGTGACATAGTTCTTTTTAGTGGAGTAGCGGGTGCTATAAACAAAAATCTAAAAATAGGCGATATTGTAGTAGCTACTAAAACAGCTCAACATGACTTAGATATCACATCATTTGGGCACGAGATAGGCTTCGTGCCAGAAGGCTCAAAATTTATCAATATGAACAAAAAACTTATAAATATAGCTATAGATGTAGCAAAAACAAACAACATATCACTGAAAAAAGCTATTGTTGCTACAGGCGATCAGTTTGTAGCACATGAAAATAGAAAAAAATTTATCTTTGATAATTTTCAAGCAGATGCTATAGAGATGGAGGGCGCAAGTGTAGCAGTAGTATGTCATAGTTTAAATATACCGCTTCTTATAATTAGATCAATAAGCGATACTGCTGATACTGATGCTGGGTTTGATTTTGATAAATTTTTAGATTCGTCTGCAAATATATCAGCAAAACTCATGATAACAATAGTTGCATACATATCTAAAAATATAAAAAAATTGAACTAATATCTATATATTTTCCATCTATGATTTTATAAAACTTTTGATTTGTAGTTTTTGAGTTTATTGCTCCTAATTTTTGTATATATTTTCCTGTTTTTACATAATCAAATGCATTTATAAACTTTTTTTCTAAATTATGCAATTCTAATCCAGTATATATAGCTGTTTTAAGATATTTCTGCTTTGCTATATCAACATAAAGCAGCAACTCATCTGCTACCCACTCGCCACCATAAAAAAGCACACACGAGATATGTTTATGCTTATACAATAAATCAAGGAACTTTTGTTTCGTAAGTTTTTGTCCAAAGTTTGATTTATGTGTATCTACACTGTGGCATCCTTTGCAGTTTATTGAACAACCACTAATAGATAAACTTATAGATATCTCACCGGGCACTGCTTGGAGTGTCTCTTGAGCATATGAAAAATAAATCAATCAAGCACCAATATCATAATACCTAATATCATGTTCTTGTTGTCTTGCTTTACTAAAAGATGAGATTCTTTTAAGGTAGCCTATAATTCGTGTGCCCCAGTCTATGTTTGTAGAGCCACATTTAGGACACTTGTATAATGTTCTTTTGTCTATGTTGGAGCATTCGTTACAGATGGTTATTTTGATATTAAAACAAAAATAATCACATTTTTCTACAGCTGCCACATCTAGTAGTTTTATAAATGTTTCTTTATTTGGTGTTTCCTCCAAATTACAATGATATGCACTACCCCCATCAAGGTATTTCATAAACTCTGCTCCTTGGAGCTCAAATTTCTGGGTTGTAGATATGTCGTTGTCTTCTACAAGATACATATATGAATTATAACAATCCCTATGAACTACATAGCCATCATTTTTGTCCCATTTTGCATTTTTGACACCGAGGTTTTCAGCTGGCACAAACTCTGTATTAAACTTATAACCAGATAGATTAGATATCTTTTTATTTTCATCAGATATTGTTTTGAGTAGTTTAGAAGCAAACTTCATATACTTATCGTTTATGCTTATATCTAAACCTAAAAACTCTGCTCCTTCTACTAATCCATTTATTCCAATAGTGAGATACTGTTTTTCCAAAGATATAAAACCAGCATCATATACAGGCAGCATTTTTGCTTTTTTGTACTTATTTATAAGCTGTCTAAATGCTATTTGGTATTTGTGGATTTTCTGTGTTTGTAATTTGAGTGCTTCAAAGATATTTTGTTTGTTCAAATATGCATTTTGTATTAGTCTGTTTAGGTTTATCGTTATAACATTGATAGAACCTGTAGCCACGCCACCAGCTCCTAAAGAGTAGCTAAAATCATTTATTTGATCTGATACATCATTTTTCAAACGACAACAGCTCGATAAGGCATGAGCATTTTCACTCATAAATATGAAAAATGAATTGCCTTGCGCTAACTCTTCGCTGATAAATTCTTGAAATTTTTTATCTGTCATCGTTGTGCCACTACTTAAGCATGCAGCAGTAACAACAGGATAGGTCAAAACTGCTTTTTGTCTTTCTTTGTTGAACCATTTCATAAAAAATCGTTGTAGCTTATCCAATGATACATATGTTGGTTTTGTATTATCTGGAAAAATAAAATTGTCAAACATAGCTTCAAAATATGGTTTATCGTATATAGATATATTCCAAAATACACTTTGGTAACCTCTCGCAGCTGCTGGCTGATTAAGTGAATATACGACATGTTGCAAAGCATCTGATATCTCTTTTATGTGTGTATTTATATAATCTTCCCCAAAATCATTTCTAGCAAAATAATCAAAATACATAAGCCACTCCACAGTAGCCACAGCTCCAGCAAACTGTGCGGCAGTTGCAAACACAAAGTTGATAAATGACCCGCTAAATGAGTTTAAATGTATAGGGGCTTTGCTTTCGCCGCCCAATTTAGTAACACCGTCTATCAAAAATGGATACAAAGTCACCGACACACAATATGGTTTGAGTGAGGTTTCATCGTGTGTGTATATTTCGTGTTTTTCTAATTGGTTGATATATTCATATGAGAGCTCTTTGTTATATAAATTTTCTATCTCATATCTCAAGAGTTCCCTATTTACTTGTATGTTGATATCTTTGTGTATCTCTGTTTCTAATGTAGCTATATTTTTGATATCTACATTTGCATTTGCATCAAATTTTGAACCTTCTGCTGCGTTTTGCGATACTATATAGTCATTGATATATTGTATTTTTTTGTTTAGTTGTGCTTTGTTTAGCTTTACCATATTTACCCTTTTTATAATAGAACCCTCTGATTAAATAACAGGCTCATAGAAGGAGCAGTTTTTGATGAATAAAAGTTCATGAAAAATTTGAAGGACTAACTGGTTAATTCAAGAATTTTTATGGACTTTTTTCGCTAAAACTTCCCTTCCCTACGGGCTTTGTATAGCTTTTCATATTGTTGAGTTATGTCTTTCGAATTACCTAAGTAGTCCATCAAAACAGAACTCAACAATATAAAAAGCTATCCTAAAGCTATGAGCTTGTTATTTAATCAGAGGGTTCAATACATAATTATAACATAAATAACTTAAAATTTTATGAAATAAAAGAATTTAGTAGATACTTTCACTTTGTCTATTTTGTAGTTGTATTTATATTGATAAGTCCTGATACTATCACCAATATCAAACTAAATATATAGGATATATAAAGCGGTTCATCAAACACAAGTATCAACAAAAATGCCGACAACACAGGAGTAGCATAGATATATGGTGCTATATATGAAGCATCTTTGAGTTTGAGTGCCTTTATCCAAAACAGATATGAGATACCATTTAGAAACACTCCATTTATGACTATGGGAGCTATATCTGCCGTCTGTGGTAGTCGCACATCGCTAAATATCATCATAGATACCCACGATGACACGGTCGCTACTAGAAAATAGCCAGTGATAGCTCCTATGGGTTCTAGTGTGATCCTCTTTGACAGCACAGAAAACAGAGCAAAAGCACTAGCCCCTACAAACACTAGTATCAATACTTTGGTATTTGATATATCTATGCTCGATATATCGCCTTTGGTGACTACAGCTACAACTGCGACAAATCCTAGCGACACGGCGACTATCTTTCTATATGTCAATCTTTCTTTCAATACAACAGCCCCAAATACCACTATAAGTACAGGCCATAGATATTGCACCACCAACACCTCTAAACCTACGGCATATTTGTAGCCAAAATACAAAAGTAGATAGTAAATATAAGTCCCTAAAAATCCTAGCACTACTACAGACAATATATCTTTTGTCTTGTATTGTAGCACTAGATGAAGTTTTTGACTATATGCTCCAACTACGAGCATAGTTGTAAAAGATAGCAAACTAGAATAAAAGAGATATTGATGATGGTCTAAAGTTCCCTGCCCTAGCTTTGCTGCTACTGGTATCATGGCCCACAGCATCACACACACGGCTACATAGATATAAACATTTTTGCTATACCTCAATCGCCCTAGCCCCCAAGTTGCCGTATCTGTGATATGAGTGAGATATCGCTTGTTCTTTAAAATAATTCAAAAGCTCAAGCCGTCCGTCCATAAGTGGCTGGTGTCTAGTGATAAATGTAGCGGTTTTTGCAGCGGATTTAAACACCACATCTGGAACCTTTTTTATATCGCTATAGATTATCCTCTCGTATTGTGCCAAATTTGTAGCAAACTTCTCATCGTTTTGCTGTATCAACTTGCCTTTTTTTATAGGCAACATATCTGATAAGTCATCTAAAATATCTTTTATCTGCTTGTTGTCATCTATGCTTACTGTGAAGCCGACTTTTGATATATGTGCTGCAAGAATACGACTAAATACTTCAAATACACTATCATCGTCACTAACTCGTATGACGATATCGTCCAGCGGTATATACCGAAACAGATTGTCCTCGCCACGAAGTTTAAAGTAGTCTGTTTCAGCGGTAAAAGTATCTTGATAGTTTTGCAAATACGATTGCACTGCTTTGTTTAATTTTTTTATATTTTTGTTGTCTGGTTCATAAATTGTTATCTCGTCTATAATTTTTGTTAGACTATTTTTTTGCTCATATTTTATAGTTGGATAGTCTTTTTCTTTGAACTTCACAAACTGGGTGATATAGTTATAAAACCCAACTTTTCGTCCAGCTCCTATGGCAGATTTGCCCATACCACCAAATGGTTGTCTCATCACTACGGCTCCTGTAGTGCTTCTATTTATATATAAATTTCCTGCTTTTATAGAGTTTTTCCACTTTGTAGCTTCTCGCTCGTCTAGTGTCTCTATACCAGATGTTAGACCAAAGCCTGTTTTATTGACATGCTGTATCGCGTGGTCTAAATCATCTGCTCTCATGACTGACAATACTGGGCCAAAAAGCTCCGTCATATGACAAAATGCGCCATCTTTGACACCATATCGAATTGCAGGGGCAAGCATATATGGATTTTCATCTATATATTTTGGCTCCAAAGCCCAATACTCATCTTTATCTAAGTTTTCTACTGCATATTTCAAGTCTCCACTTATTTTTGTAGCCATCGTTCCTAATCTATTTTTAAACTCCCACACAGAACCTACATCTAAACTTTTTGTAGCATCTACTATGGCATCTTGAAAACTTTTATCATCGTATACTTCAGCTTCAAGTATCAAAAGAGATGTAGCTGAACATTTTTGACCGCTATTTGAAAAAGCCGAATGCACTATATTTTTGATAGCTTGTTCTTTATCTGCCATAGCGGTGACTATAGTAGCATTCTTTCCACCTGTTTCGGCGGTCAGATATAGCTGCGGTCTTTGTCTCAACATATTATATGCTGTGTCTTCACCACCCGTTAATATCACAAAATCCACATCTGTGTTATTTATGAGATATTTTCCAGCTATCATTCCACTACATGGCACATATTGCAAACTATTTTTACTAACTCCTGCATCCCAAAAGCATTTGCACAATTCATAAGCACACATAGCAGATGCCGATGCTGGCTTGATGATACAGCAGTTACCACTTGCAAGTATAGATGCCACTCCACCCAAAGCTATAGCTATAGGGAAATTCCACGGCGAGACTACTACACCTACTCCTAGACCTTTGAAATGTAAGTTTTCAAACTTTTCAAAATACCTAGCACTATAGGCATAAAACTCTATGAAATCCACCGCTTCACTCACCTCTACATCTGTTTCGCTAAATACCTTGCCTACTTCAGTAGCAGCCACACCGATCAAGTCATCTCTTCTTTGTCGTATTATATTTGCAACTTTTGACAATACCTCATATCTTTGTTTGTGCGACAAACTTCTCCATCCATCTATGTCCTTTTTGGCTACGGCTACAGCATCTATGAGGTCTTGTTTGCTCGCTTGTGCTACTTTGCCACATATTATACCGTCTTTGTATTGGGATTTGTCTATCACATCTACGGTTTGTCTGTCATCTCTTATCTCTTTGTTTGCTACGACTAAGGGAGTGATATCTGGTTTAGTTTGGTTGGTTGGTCGCCACTTTGTCCTGATATCTTCTGCCCATCGTTTGTTTGGACTCATCACAAAGTCCGTGTCTGGTTCGTTTGTAAACTCTCCTGTATGATACGAACCACCCTTATAGTCTTGCCAGTTCTCTGCTGTTCTATCTTGGTCTCGTTTTGCTCCTACAAATATATTTTGTCTGTTTTCTATAGACGATACAAATTGTTGTTGCAACATCTGCCACTCTTTTGAGTTTGTTTGTAATCCAAAAGAGTAACGCATAAAATTATCTTTGCTTGTATTTTCATCTAACCTTCGCACCAAATAGGCTATGACATTTGTCCATTGGTCTTTTTTAGCAGCTGGTGTGTATAGTGTCACATCGTGTGACAGTTTGCATATAGCAACTCTCACTGCTTCGCTCATACCCTCCAACATCTCCAGCGACAAGTATCTAGTAGTGTCATTTTGCTTGCCAAGTTCTACAGCATAGGCTAGCTCGAAAAGATTGTGCGATGCTACTGCTATTTTCACATATGGAGCATTTTGTTTGTCAAGTCCATACTCTATCATAGCTTTGTAATTGCTGTCTGTGTCTAGCTTTTTTTCGTATGTTGTTATATTCCAGTCTTTTATAGAGCTTTCGGTCTGTTCCATCTCCATATTTGCACCTTTGACTACTCGTATCTTGATAGGTTTGCCGCCTTTTGCTACTCTGTCTTTTGCCCATGTGGTGAGCTTTTGTTGGTATATTTGTGAGTCTGGCAGATATGCTTGTAGCACTATACCTGCGGACAATTGTCCAAACTCCTCTTTGTCCAAAGTCTGTGTAAATGCTTCATAAGTTAGGTCTAAATCTCTATACTCTTCCATATCCAGATGTACATATTTGTCTTCTGTTTTTGCTTGTGAGTATATCTTTGACAATCTTTGCACCAGCTGTGCTATAGTGTGGTTGTGCGATATAGGGTTTATCTGTGAAAATATCGTAGATAGTTTGATAGACAGATACGATATGTTTGGATTTTTCAAAGCTTGTATGTATTTGTCTATCCTTTCGTTTGCTTCTTTTTCGCCTATCACTATCTCGCCTATGAGATTTATACCTACTTGTATGTTTTCATTTTTTCGTTTTTTCAAGTGTGTGTTTAGTTCGTCCTCTTCGCCTTTTATGACTAAAGTTTTTGTCTCTTCTCGTATAGTATTTATAAACAACGGCACAGATATATTTGGCATATACACACCGATATTCCTAAACAAATATATCAAAAACTTCTCGCCACTAGTGAAAAATGTAGCCGCTCCATACTTTTGAAATATATACTCTATCTGGTCGGCTACTCTTGTGGTGTTGTCTGTCCTGAAGCATTGATCCATCAGCTCTATGAGTAGCACCTTGTCTGTAGGGTTTTTGAGCATCTTTTTCATCTTTGTGTGAAATGTCTTTTCAAATGTGCCTATATTTTTGTTTGCTTCGTTTTGCCATGTTTTTGCTAGATTTATAGCATTTTCTACTACTTTTGGTTGCATCTTTGCCCCTTTGTTGTTAGATTAGCACTTTGCTTAAAAATTGTTTGGTATGTTCCCTTTGTGGATTTTCAATAACTTGCGTGGGGTGGCCTATCTCCTCTATGATACCTTGGTGAAAAAAGGCAACTCTGTTTGATACCTCTTTGGCAAAGGCTATCTCATGGGTGACAGTAATCATAGTCATACCATCGTTTTGTAGCAACCTCAAAGTATCTAACACTTCGCCTACTAGCTCTGGATCAAGTGCTGATGTAACCTCATCAAACAACATATAATCAGGCTTCATAGCAAGTGCTCGTGCGATGGCAAGTCGCTGCTGTTGTCCGCCAGACATACGAGTAGGATAGACATCTAGTTTGTCGCCTAAACCTACATGCTCTAGCTCCTTTTTTGCTACACTCATAGCTTCTTCTTTTGATAAACCCTGCACCACTCGTGGAGCTAGGGCTGTGTTTTCTAGCACAGTCATATGTGGAAAAGAGTTCCACTGCTGAAACACCATACCTAGCTTTTCTCGTAGCTTATTTTGGTTTGTTTTTTTGTCATGCACATCTACGCCATCTACTATTATGTTACCTTGTTGTATCTTTTCTATAGCATTGATACAATACAACAAAGTAGACTTACCACTACCGCTTGCTCCTATTATACTGATGACCTCGCCTTTTTGAACCTCTAAGTCTATACCCTTTAGCACCTCCAACTCACCAAACGATTTGTGAACCCCTTGTATCTGTATCATATAGCCATGCTCCTCTCTTTGTGTTGTCCGTATTTTGATAGCGGGTATGATATGACAAAATAAAACACCCCTATACCTATGAGTATCTGCAAAGGTTGTTGTGTTCGTGATATGAGCTGTTCGCCTGTGCGAAGTAACTCCATATACCCTATGACCGATACCAAAGCTGAGTCTTTGATGACACTCAAAGCTACACCCAACCACGAGGCAAATACAGTGCGAAGTCCTATAGGAAACCTTATATATCGTATAGTTTGCCAGTAGCTCATACCTAAACTTCTAGAAGCAGTTCTCATAGTATTTGGCACACTTTCAAAGCCCCCACGAAAAACTTCGGACATAAATGCCATAGTATAAAGCGACAGCACAATAGACCCAGCGACAAAAGGACTCAATGGATAGCCAGACACTCCAATATATGTAGAGAAAAGTATCAGCTGGATGATGAGCGGAACAGTCCTAAATATATCTAGCACTAACCCAAACAAAAAGTTTATGTATCTGTTTGACTCTGCTCTAGCAAACCCTACAATAGCCCCAAGAATTGTGCCTATGGTTATGGCTACAACCGATATATATATAGTGTTAAGCACACCTTGTAGGATAAACGGCACATCGTTCATAGACAGCGGAGTAAACAAACTCATGATATGTCGCCTTTGAAAAATATCTTTGCAGTGATATCAGACCCTAGTAGCACTAGCTTTGTGATGACATAATACAAAATCGCCGCTACTATGAAAAACTCCAAAGTCCGAAACGACAGCGACTGAAGTCTTTGTGTCTCGCCAGAAAGCTCGCTCATACCTACCAATATACCCAAAGAGCTCATGAGAATAGACCACACAAACTGATTTGTAAGTGGGTGGTAAATTCGCCTAAACATTTGTGGCAATATGATATATCTATATACTTGATATGGTTTTAACCCCAGAGATTTGGAAGCACTATATTGTGTTTGTGGAATTGAGTTAAAACCACCGCGAAATGTCTCTGCGAGATAGCCAGCATTGATAAACACAAGTGCCGAAAACACAGCAAAATATGGACTAAGATGGATACCGAAGGCACCCAAACCAAAATACGCCATATATATCTGAAACAAAGCCGGAGTATTTCTAGCTATTTCTATCCATGTGTTTGCTATACCATACAGAACTTTTGATTTTGACATCTTGCCTAAACTTAAAAATATAGCGATTATTATGCCTACTAACATAGATAGCACGGAGACATGTATAGTAGTCCATGCTCCTTGAAGTAGTTGTGGCATGGCGTCAAATGCCACGCCCCAATGAAACTGATAATCACCCATAAACTATATATCATCAAGCTCATAAGTTATATACTACGAGCTTATATCAATCTATTTGTTGTCTCTTAGTGACTGTATCAAGCTTTGTGGAGCATCGCTACCGAAGTGTTTGTTGTATGCTTTGTTCATGCCACCATCTCTTATCTGATGTATCAAAAACAGGTTTAGATAGTTTATCCAAGCAGTCTCGCTTCGTTTGGCTATCAATCCTACAACATCGTCATAATTTGGCACAAATGGACCAGCTACAAAATCCTTGAACTCGTCTGTCTGAAGTTTGGTGGCTATGTTTGTGTTTGTAGATATTAGAGCATCTACTTTGCCTTGATGAAGTCCTAGATAGGCATCGTTTTCACTTTTAAATGCTGTGTAATTGTCTTTGCCCCAACCCTTTTTTTCTGCATATGCTAGATACTCTGTCTCATATGTAGTCCCTAGTGCTGCTCCTACTTTGACATTTTTAAGATCATCAAATGAGTTTATATTTTTGTCGCTTTTAGATATGACTTGAAACTTAAACACGAAGTATGGATATGAAAATCCTACAGATTTGGCTCGCTCTAAAGTATCCGAAGTAGAACCTATGACTACATCTGTCTTGCCAGATACCAAAGAGGGTATCCTATCGCCCCATGTCAAGTTCAAAACATTTGCATCTACACCCAAAACTTTGGCTAAGTCGTTGCAATAATCCACATCAAACCCTGCTGGTTTGTTTGCTTTGTCAAAATACCCCATAGGTGGAAAGTCTAGCACCACACCACAATTTAGCTTGCCTGATTTGATAACTTTATCTAGCATATCACCGCCAGTTTTCGCTGCTTTTGCAGGCTCGCTTGCTTTGACTACCTTTGTCGCTTGTGCTTGTTTTGGCTGGTCATTACACCCCACCATTACAAAAACCACCATTATCAATAATAATAATATCTTATTTGTTTTCATATTTTTCCTTTTTGTTTGTTCTACATACCGCCATCAAAATTAGTTGAAACTAATGTTAAAAATTATAACATAACTTTCTTAAACTGACCTTTTGGCTTATTTTTAAGCACTAACTATCTTAGAAAGAACTTCCCAATACATACAAACTTAACTCATCTGCTATCATATAATCAATAGCAAATATTCTATTGTTATTGATTTTTAATTTGTTTGCAACGATAAGCTCATATATATAATCTTTTTGTTTGTCATTATAAATATCAATACTACAACCAACTATAGATCTTAATCCGAGCAACGTTTTTTCTGTTATTATTTCCTCTTTTGATAAAGTTTCAAAACTTTGCACATTTTGTGAATTATTTAAATATTTTAGTATATTTTTTTTATTCTTATACCGTTCATTTTTTATACAGCTTACTGCCCCTGCTCCTATACCCAAATATGGTTTATATTTCCAATAACCCAAATTGTGTTTACATATAAAACTCTTTTTTTTTGCCCAAGCAGATACCTCATATTGAAAAAAAAAATTACTTTTCATTATATTTGATACTAATTTATCTTTGTTGTTTTGTGATTTTTCGTTTTTTTTTGAAAATATTGTTCCTTTTTCTATGGTTAAGCTATATAAACTTATATGTTGTATATCCAATTTGAGTATATCTTCAATATCTTGTGTTAGATTTTTTTTAGTATCTCCTTTGACATTATAAATAATATCGCAGTTTATATTTTCAAAACCAACCATTTTAGCTGTGTTTATAGTGTCAATGGCTATATCTTTAGTATGATTTCTACCTAAATATTTTAGCTTATCATCTCTTAAGCTTTGAACACCCAAACTCAATCTATTTACTCCCATATTTTTCATAAATTCAAGCCATTTTTTTGTAGCAGTGGAAGGATTTGCTTCTATAGTTATTTCTGTTTGCTTTGAAATATAACCTTGAATTAGCTTAAATACAGGACCAAAAAGTTTTGCATCTATACAGCTAGGAGTGCCGCCGCCTATAAATACTGTGTCAAATTTTGATATTTTGTATTTTTGTATTTTTTGTTTTAGTTCATCAAGTAAAACATCAATATATTGTTTGTGTAGATGATGTAGTTTTACATACGAATTAAAATCACAATAATAACACTTACTATCACAAAAAGGTATATGTATATACAAAAGCACTTTATGTTTTATTGTTTTACAACAACCTCGCTATCTATAATTATACCAAACCCATCAATCGCTTTAAATATATGTTCTATTTTTTGACTTACAAGCAAATTTATATTTGTGATATTAAGTTTTTTTAATATACCAGCACCCAAACCAAAATCTTTTTTTATATCATTTGCTTGCTGATTATGATCCATAAATATCAACAACCCAGTGTTTGCTTGAAGATATTTAATACTATTTGCCATATAATCAAACTTTTGTTTATCTTCAAGCAACTCTTTATCAAACGACACTGGATGAAATCTAACATTTACAATTTTGCCAATTTTGCCAAATATTATAACTTCATGATTATTGCTCAGATGGTCTTTGAAACTTTTTTTGATCACATCTATTCCAAAAAAGGTCTGTTTTGTTTCATTTGTTTGCTCTATAAGTGATTCGTTTGACAGTCTATATGAGACTATATCAGATATATAAAGTTGTTTGATATTGTGTTTTTTAGCGAATATATCTAAATCATCGCGTCTTGCCATAGTTCCATCTTCTTTCATAATCTCACATATCACCGCTATCTCTTTGATGCCAGACAACATGCATATATCTGTAGAGCCTTCAGTGTGACCTGTTCTTTCAAGAACACCGCCATCTTTTGCTATGAGAGGAAATATATGCCCAGGCCTCACAAGTTCGCTTGGTTTACTTCGAGGATTTGAGAGTATTTTAATAGTGTCATCTCGTTCTTTTGCGCTTATGCCTGTGGTTGCTTTTTTACAATCAACCGATACTGTAAAGGCTGTTTGGTATGATGAGTTGTTTTGTGTGACCATATGATTTAATTCTAACCTATTTGCTGTTGTAGATTTGACTGTTACGCATATGAGTCCTTTTGCGTGTGTAGCTAAAAAATTTACCTTTTGAGCAGTGCTAAATGTGCCAGCATATACTAAGTCGCCCTCATTTTCTCTATTTTCATCATCTAACATTATTATCATATTGCCTTTTTTTATCTCTTGTATTGCTTCTTGCACTCTTTTTGTTGAACTCATATGGCACTCCTTATTTGGTTTATTATATCTATTTGTTTGTTTTTTATTGGTGGCAAGTTGTCTATATCAAAAAACCTAACCTCACTATTTTCAGTATCTGTAAATTTTGACTTTAATTTTTCTATATTAAAATACCTATCTATATTTTTTATGTCAGCTTTATGCACAAGATATATACCGATATTTATACTTTCGCTTGTATAAAAAAATATATCAACAAGCTTTTCATACTCTATAACTATACCTGTTTCTTCTTTAAATTCACGTATTGCAGTTTGCTTTGGTATCTCTTGTTTTTTCGTTTTTCCTTTCACAAAACCCCATTTTATTCTTGATTTAGCAGACTTACACAACAAAATATGAGCCTTGTTGTTGTATATATTCAATATAGTAATACCGAAACTTTCAATCATAAGTTACCTTTTTTGTTGTTATATATCCAAATCGTTATAACATTTAACAATATAAAAGGCAACAACAAAGACAACTCAGGCAAAATTTTATTGCTGCTTGATAACTTGTAGAGAAAGAACAACACACCCCATAAGAATATAGAAAATCCCAATGAACTCAATACAAATAAATTTTTGTCAAAAAATCTTGCATTTGTTGAAATATAGCTGAATATAAGCACGATGCCACACAATACAAAAAATGGCAAAATTGCACTCCAATAAAATGACGCTCTTATGGCATTTGTATCTATATTTTGCGTTCTTAATAGGCTGTATGTATCTATAGCATCTATTATTGAGTATCTATTTTTTACTTCATACACCTTATCCATAATTTTTGGCTTAAAACCTTCTAATATAGTTTTGCTTTTGTTTTTTATTATTTTTAAGCCGTTTTCTTTATCTTGTATGATTGTTTTTACATCTTTAAGTATCCAAGCATTGTTTTCATATGTTGCGGTATTAGCTTCTATTTCATATATAAGCTTATTTTCAATTATTTTAAATATTTTTATATTTGTTGCTTTTTTTTGAAGCGGGTATAGTTTCCCAAAATATACAAAAAAGTCATCGTATTTTAAAAAAATATTATCTTTTTGAGTATCAAAATAGGTTCCTTTGAGTATTCTTTTTTTTACATCTTCGGCATATGCCAATTGGGTGCTCTGTGTGACAAGCATAAGCGATGTTATGGCAAAAGCTATAAAAAATACAGGTTTCATAAGATCTATTTTTGACAACCCAACCGAATAAATAGCAGTAAAAATATTATTCTTAATAAGATTTAACACAAATAACACAAACCCAAACAAAATAGCAAGCGGAACTATAATTGTAGCTTGAAAATGAGCACTATTCAAGATATACAACAGCTTCAAACCAGCCGAAGATGGCAGCTTGTTAAATACTGCCATGATATCCATACTGACAAAAAATATCAACAAACTTAAAAATACTATCAAAAAAGATTTGAGATATTTTAACCCTATATACTTAAATGCCAAACTCATAGTGTAGCCTTTTTTGTATATATGGATTTTATTTTATTTATATCATCTGTTTTTAGCCAAGCGTCTATGCACTCTTTTATATGTATGGCTATGTCATCTAACTGCTCTATTTGTTTGTTTGTAAAATTTGACAAAACAAATGTTGAGCTATCTTGATCTCTTTCGTTTTCGCCTACTCCTATACGCACTCTTGTGTAATTATTTCCAACACAATCATCAATACTTTTTAGTCCGTTGTGCCCACCACTACTGCCCCCAGTTTTAAGCTTAATTGCACCAAAAGGTAGATCAATATCATCATGTATGACTACTATATCTTCAAGTTTTATTTTATAATAATTTTTTATAACATATATCGCTTGGCCACTTAAGTTCATATATGTTTGAGGTTTAATATATAGTATGCTTTCATTTTTTAGAAATTTTGACCGGAACTTGTCTTGAAATTTGGCTATAGTTTGGCTATTTTTGATGATTTTGTCTATCATCAAAAAGCCTACATTGTGGCGATTGTATTTTGACAACAGCCCAGGATTTCCAAGTCCTGCTACAAGATACACTATTTTGCCTTTATCACACCCACAACTGGAACTCTATCGTCCAAAAAGCAAGATATATTTTCTGGGATATCAAGGTCTCTTATCAATACATTGTTGCCTGTATCCAAATCATCTATCATTATATGAAATGACTTTGGCAGATCTTTATATAAAGCCTTGACTTTAACTCTCTTTCTGTGGAACACAAATATGCCTTTGTTTTTAAGACCTTTTGGTGTGCCCTGAACTGTAACTGGCACTTGAAAAAATGCTTTGACGTCATCTTGGACTATCATCATATCAACATGCAATAAATCACCTCTGACTGGATGTTTTTGATACTCTTGCACGACTACTTTTTTTGTTTCATCTCCTACTTTAATATCAAATGCTAACTCTTTTTTATTTTTCATAAATCTTATAAAATCATTTGTCTTAAATGCTCCATTGATGTTTGGCAAATCTTTGCCATAAATATTTGCAATTAGATAACCATCTCGTCTAAACTGTTTTGTAGCTTGTTTTACAATACTATCTCTAACTATTCCTTCTAACACTTTTTGTCCTTTTCTTGATATAAATCATATTATATCTAAATTAGTTGAATTTAACTCAAATCATTTAGAACTAAACCTAAAATGCGCCATTTTAAATCTTTCACCCATTTGTGCTGGGTCAAGTATTGGTTTAACTTGATTAATATGTTTTGCGTATGTATTTTCATCTGTTTTATTTTTCAAAATCTCAAGAAGTTCAATCATACCAAACTCCACCATAGCTTTCAATAACGATTTATATGCTATTTTTTGTATATCATTACTTTTGAAACTATCTATGAGGTGCTTGAAGTGAACATCATAAGTAATATCACTATTCTTATAAAACTTTTGTATGTCTAACCCCTCTTCAAATATAGCATAAACTTTATGTTGTTTATATATTCTACAAGAAAAATCTTGCCTATGATAATATTCGCCATAATCAAATGTGATAAACTCAAATTTGCCAAAACTTCTAGTAAGTGTTTTGGCAAAATCCTCAAATCCTAAAGAGACCTCGCCTTTAGTTATATTGTATTTATCACAAATTTCTTTAATATATTTATCCTCTTTGTCAAAATCTACAAACTTTATTGTGTGATTTTTTGCAACTGCTTTTTGTAGTTTGTTTTGTTTGTTTGTCCAAACCAATTCACAAATAAATGTATCAAATAGCTCATTTGCCACTATAAAAGCACTTGGGAGTTTTATATCTTTTATATTTGCAACAAATTTTATATTTAACTTATCGCCAAAACACTTATTTATATACTCTTTTTGTTTTTTAAGCATAGCTTTGTTTTGTTCTACTATAACAAACTTCAAGCTTTCTAACAATTTTGGCTTTAGTGTATATATAAACTGTATGATGTCAGCCATAAGATAGCCCGCATGAGCTCCTATTTCTACTATTGTTGTATCTTTTGGTAAAATATTTTGCTCTATGGTATCGATTATTTTTTTTGCTACCGTGCCACCAAAAAACATTGAGGCACTAACTGCTGTCCAAAAGTCACCTTCCTTGCCTATATCTTTATAGTTACAATAGTAACCATCTTTATCAAAAAGCCAACTTTCTATATATTTAGAGAAGTTCATAAGTAGCATAAAGCTCTAAAAGATCTACTTGTTTTTCCAACTCAAAAACCTCTAAACTAAGCTGCTCTGCTTTTGTTGAGTTTTCAAGTATTGTCACATCGTCTGTTGATTTAAAACCAGCATCTCTTTGTGCTTTTATATCTTTATAAAGTTTTTCAAAAAACTTAAAATTCACCTTTTGTGTTTCTATCTTTTCATCAAGCAGTTTGATTTTATTTATCATTCTTTTTTGATATCTTTGTTGTTTTTTTTGTTCGAGTTTATCTGCTGTTCTTGCTCTCATATAAGACAATTTTGCACTTTGTGTATCTGCCCAAAATGTGATATTAAGTGGCATAGTAACTTTGAAGCCTCTTGTATTTGTTTGCCTGTCATTTATTTTATCGTCTTGATAATCATATGTTAAGCTTACTGTTGGAAGGTATTTTGTGATTGTCAAATTTTTATAGTATCTTAACTTTTCTTGCTGTTCATATGACCTTTTTATATACAAATTATCTTTTAGTTTTAATTCTTTTGTTTTTAGTTCTAATTTTGGCAAAGCAAATATTTTATAATCTTGGGTTGAAATGTCTTTGAAACTATCAAGCAATTGGTCTCTTGTAGATTTTAAATCAATTCTACCTATTTGCAACTTATTCAGTTCCATAGCTTCATTGTTAAGTCGCTCGATACTGCTTAATCCACTTTGAAACTCTTGTTTGATTTGTTGCACTATTATTTTTTTGTTTTGTATTAACAAAGCTTGCTTTTTGAGATTTATGTCTATAGTTTTTAGATTTATCAATGTTTTATAAGCATCTTTTATCATCATAATTTTTTGTATTTTATGGTTAAGTTTTTTGTATTTTTCGTTCACGCTAGCATATTTTATGGCATTATAAATACCGCCAAACTTAAACACTGGCTGGTCAATTGACACACTGATAAATTCATTTTCTGTGTATTCATTTTCATTTTTGACATAACTTAAGCGAACTGGATTTATCCAGCTTAAACTCTCTTTTGTGCTGTCTTGTTCTATTTTGTCATAATCATATTCAAGATCTTTGAGCCTCTCTTCGAGCAAAATACTGTCATTGGCATACGAAAAAATTACCAAGCAAATAAAAATAAAAATTTTAATCATAAATATGAACCTTTTTTATTATTGTATCATATTAAGATAAAATTGTGTCAACAATAGGCTCTAAATTTGTATTTAAAATATCTACAAACTCGGCTGGCATGCTTATTGGTTTGCTATTTTTAACAAAAACCAACAATGTCTCAAGAGTAAACATCTTAACATTATAATTGTTTGTGATTGTCTGTGATAACTCAATCGAGACTTTTTTAAGTCTCTTGATTTTTGTTTGGACATTGATAATATCACCAAATTTAGCTGGTTTTATATAGTTTGCCGATAGATTTTTCACTACAAAAAATCCGCTATTATGGTGTGGTGATACACCATGAGACAGAAACACTTCACTTCTCGCTCTTTCGCAATATTTTATATAGTTTGTATGATATACAACCCCACCCATATCAGTATCTTCATAATATATTCGTATATTCATAGATATTTACCTTTATTTGCATATTTGTTATCAATTGTCATAATTGTTTGCTTTTTATACACTTTTTATAATATCAATTTTCAAACGATTTAGCGATAGATTTTGCTGCTATTTTGCCATCATTTGTGGCAGTCACTGCTAAGTGCGCACCTCTTGTCATATCGCCGCCTGCGTAAATATTTTTGATTGATGTTTGTTGATTTTCATCTACTATTACGCCGTGCCATTTATCGAGTTTTATATTCATTCCGGTTAAAAACTTTGGCAAAGCTTGAGAAAATCCTAAAGCTAATATAACTATATCGGCTTTAATTTCAAATTCGCTATTTTTTATTGTAGTTAATTTTTTATCAAATTCTTTAGTTTTTTGCAACTTGATACTATTCTTTAGTATCTCTATTGGTGCAACATTAAACACAAATTCAGCACCCTCTTCCTTTGCATTGGCTATCTCTTTTTTGCTTCCTGGCATACTTTTTTCACTTCGTCTGTATAAACATTTGATACTATTAGCGCCCTGTCTTATAGCAACTCTCAAGCAATCCATAGCAGTATCACCGCCACCAACTACTACTATATTTTTATTGTTTACATCTATTGTTTTGAAGTTCTTTTCTTTATATAATGTTTTTTGAGCAGATATTAAAAACTCCATAGACGCATAAACATTGGAGTTTTTTTCACCTGGTATATTTGCATAGTTGCCTTTTGTAGCGCCTATTGATAAAAACACAGCATCAAAATCTTTTTGCAAGCTATCTATGCTTATATTTTCACCTATTTCACACTCTAATTTTATTTGCAAGCCTATCTCTTGCAATAATTTTATTCGTCTATTTATAACCTTTTTATCAAGCTTAAATCCTGGTATTCCGTATGTTAATAAACCGCCCGGTTTTGATGCTCTTTCATATATGGTCACATCTATACCAGCACGCAGTAAAAATGTTGCACAACTTAGCCCGGCAGGACCACTACCAACTATGGCTACTTTTTTACCTATTTTGGTTTTGTTATATTTTGGTTTTAGACCACTATTGAATCCTGTTTCGCTTATGTAAGTTTCTATAGAACCTATGGTTATAGCTTTGTGGGTGTCATTTAAACTACAAGCACCTTCACACAGCACATCTTGAGGACAGATTCTACCAAGTATTTCAGGAAAAGGTGAAGTTTCATTGGATATATCAAAAGCAAGCTCTAAATCATTTTGTGCAGTTTGTTTGAGCCAAGCTGGGATTATATTGTGCAAAGGACAACCAGTATGACAATATGGATCGCCGCACTGCATACACCTACTTGCTTGTTTGGCTGATTTTAATTCATCAAATATCTCATAAACTTCATCAAAATCTTTGATACGATTCATCACGCCTCTTTTGTTTTGATCGTCTCGCTGTATTTTTGTAAACTCCAACATATCTACTCTCCTTCTACTGGATTGAGCGGTAGCTCAACCATATCTTTTGGCTTTATCATCCAGAAGTTTCTTATCATAGCTCTGTAGTTTTGCACTATATTTTTAGCTTTTTGTGAGTTTGTTTCTTTTATATAGTTATTTAAAAGTTTTTTCAAGTATATTTTTTGTGTTTCTGCTTCGTCTGTATCAATCCTCACAGCTTCTACGAGTTCTTGATTCATATTATCAATAAAATTCCTAAACTCATCATACACAAATGCAACACCACCAGTCATACCAGCTGCAAAATTTGTGCCGGTCTCGCCTAACACCACTACGATTCCTCCTGTCATATATTCGCAAGCATTATCACCAGTGCCTTCAACTATAGCGATAGCCCCAGAATTTCGCACAGCAAACCTCTCACCTACACCAGCTCGCACATATAACAAGCCGCCTGTTGCTCCATATAAACATGTATTTCCTGCACTTGCATTGTGTTCGCCTTGTAGTTTTGATTTGATTATAATTTTACCACCACTCATACCTTTGCCTACATAATCATTGGCGACACCGTTTAAGACTATTTTGATACCGCGACTCAAAAATACACCAAATGATTGCCCAGCTACTCCGCTGATATTTAGTTTTATTGTATTGTTTTTCAATCCTTGGTCGCCATATTTTTGGGCTATCTCTCCAGATATCAAGGCGCCGAAACTTCTATTTGTATTGTTTATAACTAAATCTAAACTTATTTTATTTTTTGGGTTTTGTATAGTTGGGGTTAGAGTTTTAAGAACTTTTTTCTCCAATATATGACTATCAAAAGGTTTGTTTGATTTATATTGGCAAGTATCAATACCATCTATTTTTCGTAAAATATTTTGAAAATCAAATTTTTTAGCAAACTCATCGTCTATCACTTCTAAAAGATCGTTTCTTCCAATTATTTGCTCTAAACTTTCATAACCAAGAGTGCTAAGTATAGTTCGTATGTCGTGTGCTAAAAACTCAAAATATCGCACTATTTTATTTACATCACCTTTAAAATGCTCTCTTAAACTTTTTTCCTGGGTAGCTACTCCTACACTACATTTATTTGTGTGGCAAATTCTCAAAATCTTGCAGCCTAATATTGTAAGAACTGTTGTTCCAAATCCAAAACTCTCTGCACCCAACATAGCAGCTTTAACTATATCAACACCGCTCTTTAAGCCACCATCTGTTTGCAAGGTGACAAACTTTCGTAAATCATTTGCTTTTAAAGCATTGTGCGCTTCACTCAATCCTATCTCCCATGGATTTCCTGTATGTTTTATAGATGTCAGTGGTGCTGCTCCTGTTCCACCATCGCATCCCGATATTATAATTTTATCGGCATATGCTTTAGCGACTCCCGCTGCTATTGTGCCCACTCCTATAGTTGATACAAGCTTGACCGTCACTGTTGCATGTGGATTAACCTGCTTTAAATCAAATATAAGTTGAGATAAATCTTCTATGCTATATATATCATGGTGTGGAGGTGGCGATATCAATGTAACCCCAGGAGTTGTATGTCTCAAAGTAGCTATCATATTACTCACCTTTGAACCAGGTAGTTGGCCTCCTTCGCCAGGTTTTGCACCTTGTGCTATTTTTATTTGTAATTCATCTGCGCTTCGTAAATAAGCGGGAGTAACGCCAAACCTACCACTAGCTATTTGTTTGATTTTTGAGTTTTTATTTGTTCTAAATCTTTTGGGATCTTCGCCACCCTCTCCTGAGTTGCTTTTTGCACCTATTTTATTCATAGCCATCGCTATGGCTTCGTGTGCCTCTATTGATATAGAACCGCAACTCATAGCTGCTGCGTCAAATCGTTTAAATATCTCTGTTTTTGGTTCAACTAAACTTATATCTATAGATTTATTATTTGATTTAAACTGAAAAAAATCTCGTATATTTTTTTTATCTCTATTTTCTATCATAGATTTTATTTTTGGCAAATCGTTAGTTTGGTTGATAGCCTTTGTAAATGCTGGTGAGAAGTCATGATACTCTCCGTCAAATATGTATTTATAATATCCACCAAATCTCAAAGCAAAATTTTGTTTGTTTTGCTTAAATGAATCTTTTGAAGATTTATGCAATTTTTCTTCTATATCATCAAAACTAAGGCCACAAATATCACTTTTGGCATCGCTGAAACAACTTTTTATGATATCATCACTCAAACCAATTATATCAAAAAGCGATGAGTGCCTATAAGATGCCACAGTAGCTATTCCCATCTTTGACATAATCTTCATAACCCCGGCGCCTAAAGCTTTGTGTGTATTCTTAAGATGTGCTGTGGTGGTTTGTTTGTCTATTTTTTTTCTTTTATTTGTTGCGACTATTGTTCCATATAAAAGATATGGATATACAGCAGTTGCACCAAATGCTATCAGCACAGCACAACTATGGGGGTCATATACTTCACCACTAATTGCAAGTATGGATATATTACTTTTAAGTCCTTGTTTGGTCAAATTTTGATTAAGATACCCTACTACCATAACCATTGGTATAACTTTTGTTGTTTTTGACAAGGCTCTATCATCGAGCACCACTATATTCACGTCATCATTTAAAATATCATATTTTATTTTTTGATACAATTTTTCAAGTGAGTTTTTAAGCCCTGATTTAAATGTAGTGTCAAACTTTCTGTATTTATAATATTTATCATATTTTTTATTTTTTGTATCTCCAAACCCTAAAAGCACATCTATTTTTTCTTTCATAAGTATTGGGCTTGTAACTTTAAGTCTTTTTGCAAAACTCTCTTTCTCTTCAAGAATATTATGCATTTGTCCAAAACCAGTATTTAAACTCATAACTATTTTTTCTCTATAAGGATCTATAGGGGGGTTTGTTACTTGCGCAAACTTCTGTCTAAAAAAATCTGTAAAGTTTCTGTGGTGTTGGCTAAAACAATTAAGAGGTGTATCATCACCCATTGATGCTGTCGGCTCTTTGCCTTCGAGTGCCATAGGCTCAATCATTTGAGTTATAACTTCATAAGTGATATTAAAATAATTTTGTTTGTTTTCTATGTTTTCAAATCTATAATCGCTAAAATTAACAAATGTTTCTTCAATATGTTCTTGAAGATATACCATATCTTTGACAAGCCATCTTGAATAATTTTGTGAATTTTTTAAATAGTTGTTGATATCATCATCTTTTAATACTTTGCCATGCTTTAAATCTACTGCTATCATTTGGCCCGATTTTAACTTGCCTCGTTGCAAAATATTGTTTTCATCTATATCTATAGTGCCATATTCGCTTGTAATAAAAAATCTATCGTCATTGGTTATGATATACTTACTAGGGCGTAAACCATTTCTATCAATCAAACACCCAATATAATTGCCATCTGCCAAACTAATAGCCGCTGGCCCATCCCATGCTTCAAAACATGTAGACATATACTCATAAAATGCTCTTAGCTGTGGATCCATATGTGGTGAATTTTGCCAAGGTGCCGGCACCAAAGCTCTACTTGCTTTAAAAAAATCAACTCCATTTACCAACATAAACTCAAACATATTATCCAAGCTAGCGCTATCGCTTATATTATCTTGAAGTATAGGCAAAATACGGCTGATCTCACTACTTGTAAAAATATCACTTTTCAGATGTTCTTGTTTAATTTTAGTGCTAAATCTATTTGCTTCTATGGAGTTTATCTCGCCATTGTGTGCTATAGTTCTAAATGGTTGAGCCAATCGCCACTTTGGTAGTGTGTTTGTAGAGAATCTTTGGTGAAAAAGTGCAAAACTAATCTTAAAATTTTTGTCTTGGAGGTCCTTATAAAAAAGTTTGATAGTTGTAGGCATGACCAGACCTTTATAAGATATGACTTTGCTTGAAAATGAAGCTATATAAAAATCCTCATTTTCTTTTAGTTCGTGCTCACACTCTTTTCTTGATAAATACAACATTGCATCAAATCTATTATATGAGTTTATAGAGTTTGGTATTACAAATATTTGGTATATGAGAGGTAAATTTTCAAGAGCACTTTGCCCTAATACTGTTTTGTCTGTAGGCACAACTCTTGAAAATACACTTTTTAGTCCGTTTGCGCTACAATGTTTATCAAATATATCAAGTTGTTTTTTATTTGTAGCGAATATCATAGCAACCGCATACTGTTTTGGCAAAGTTATGTTTTGTTTTTTTAACTCTTTTTGAAAAAATTCATAGGGCATAGAAAGCAATAGTCCGCTACCGTCACCACTCTTGCCATCGGCAGCGACAGCGCCGCGATGCATCATTTTAGATAGCGATTCTATAGCATCTTTCAGATTTTGATGAGTGTGTCTATTTTTTAAATCGCACAAAAGACCGAAACCGCAATTGTCTTTAAACGATGTAAGTAAGTCAGCATTACAAGCCATAAAATTCCTTTTTTATATAATCATATCTAATAAATCTTAAGGTCACCTCTAAAGTTTAATTTTACACTTTTCTAAATCATTTAATTTTAAAATGATATAATCTGTTAAAACAACAAAAGGAATACCATGCACCATGATTTATGGTTATACTCTACTATTGTTATCTTGCTTATAGTAGCAGCCAAGATATTGTCAGCAAAGACAAGAACAGTTGATGTCTTGTGGCTTATATTGTTTGGTAGCATTGCTGTAAATATTGGTATTTTGCCCAAAGAACATCAGGTTATTGAGGCTATTGGTGAGTGGGGAATCGTATTTGTTATGTTTGCTTTGGGTTTCGATGAAAACTTATCGAACTTTATGAGAGGTCTTAAAAAAAGTATGGGTATCGCTATAGTGGGAGCTTTGTTTCCATTTTTAGCTGGTTTTTATACCGCAGGATTTTTTGGTTTTGATTTTTATAGTCAAATGATATGGGGTCTTACTATGACAGCGACTGCTGTGTCGCTAACCATGGTTAGCTTAAAAGATGAAAATCTCCACAAATCAACAGCTGCCACGGCTATCATGACAGCAGCAGTAGTCGATGATGTTCTTTCACTTATAGGGCTGTCTATACTTATACCTATAATTTTAAGTGCAGGCGAAGCCTCATCAGTAGGATTTGATATAGGTAGCCTTGGTATTATTATCATAAAAGTGATACTATTCTTTTCGCTTATGTCGTTTATTGGGCTTATTCTTTTTCCTGACTCGCTTGCAGTTGAAAAAAATAAAAAACATAGTATTGTCTTCGATATAGCTATGAAAGTTAGGCACGAACTTGGTATCAGAAAATTACTCGTGACGCAAAATGGTAAATTCACACCAGTTATTATGATACTTATTGCATTTATATTTGGGCTTTTGGCAGAAATATTTGGCTTTCATCCAGCTATTGGTGCGTATTTTGGTGGTTTATTTCTAAAAGGTGAGTATTTTAATTTCAGTATAAACGAAGAGATAAAATCGCATCAAGAAGATGCAAAATATATTATGGATCACTTAGCATTTACAATCTTTGGTCCTATATTTTTCTTGATGTTAGGAACTAAACTTTTGTTTGATGTTGAGATATTGTCAACTGTTCTTTTACCTATATTTGTCTTGTTTATTTCAGTGCTTGTATTTCAAGTTTTGGCAGCGAGCATGGCAGCAAGATGGACAGGTAAATACAAGTGGCACGAAAGTGTGATGATAGGTTTTGGTATGTTAGGACGAGCAGAGCTTGCTTTTATAGTCATAAATATAGCATATGCCCAGAATCATATTATATCTTTGGAACAGTTTTATATCCTAATAGGCGTAGTTTTTTTGCTAAATATGACAGTTCCATCTGCTATAAAATGGTGGAAACCTTATTATCTCGGCAAAAAGCAACTAAAACTTTTTGGCATACAATTATCAAGAAAAGAAAATATTTGGAAAGATGATATATGAACCATAAAAAATTGCAAGAAAGTCTTGTGCGATTTATACAAGATGAACTCAAACAAACAAAAGTAAAAAAATTAGTAGTAGGACTAAGTGGTGGGCTTGATTCTGCTATTGTGGCTATATTGTGTTTGCATGCTGTTGGCAAAAAAAACTTAAAATGTATTCTTATGCCTTCAAGTGGTTCAAGCAAAAGCAGCATAACCGATGCAAAACAGCTGTGCGAAAAGTTTGATATAAATTATGATATTGTTGATATTAGCAATATCACAGATAACTTCTTCAAGCAAAAAAAAGCTACCAGCTTAAGAATAGGAAACTTTTGCGCTAGGATCAGAATGGCAGTTTTGTATGATACGAGTAGCGATATAAATGGTGTAGTTGTAGGAACATCAAATCGCTCTGAGATACTGCTTGGTTATGGCACAATATATGGAGATACTGCTTGTGCTTTTAATCCTATTGGTGATATATACAAAAGTGATGAATATAGCTTTGCTTCATATCTTGGAGTTACAAACAATATACTAACCAAAAAACCATCAGCAGACTTATGGAGTGGGCAAACAGACGAATACGAACTTGGTTTTAATTATGACAAAATAGACGAAGTTTTAAAAAAACTGATAGACGAAAATATAAAAGCGAGCCAACTTATGAAATTTGGGTTTAACAAAAAACTTTTAGATATGGTACAAACCCGTATGTCAAACAATAGCTTCAAGCAAAAACTACCAAATATAGCAAAGTTAAATCGTGAAACATAAAAATATACCATTTTTTACTCCTTTTATAGATGAAGACGACATAAACTATATGACCAATACCTTAAAAAATACAAAAACATTTTGCGCAAAAGATATAGAAAACAAAATAGAAAATATGTTTGATGTAGAACATTGTGTAGTTTCACCAAATACGAGCTTCGCTATAAAATTGGCACTGACAGTATATGAAACAAAAAGAGCAGACGAAGTGCTTATGAGTGTAAACTCGCCAGTAGTTTTGCCGCAAGCAGTTAGACACCTTGATTGTAAGCCTATATTCATAGACACTATGCAAAATAATTACAACATGGATATAGATATGTTTGAAAAATATCTCAAAGAATATTATCATAAAAAAATAAAAATAGCTATAATAACAATCATGCCAGACACCTTGACAGACATAGATAAATTGCAAAAGATTTGTAAAAGATTTAATATCAAATTAGTTAAAGTGGCCTTCAATATGTTAGGACAAAAGTATAAAAACTGTGAGATATCGGTAAAAAAAGCTGATATATCTATATTTACAATTATAAAACAACAAATGAACAAAAGAGTTGGGGATTTGGCTTTTATGACAACCCAAGATGAAATAATTGCTGAAAAAATTAGAGTTTATAGTCAGAATGGTTTGCCTCCTATTTATTTTGATGATATGGGACTTGATTATTTGTATGATGTCAATGATATAGGATATGATTTTTTAGTTGACACTTTGTCTATCACTTTTAACCTATCACAACTAAATAAATATCGTATATTTATACAAAAAAGAGTAGAGATAGCAAAGATATACTGTGATAGACTCCAAGGTTTAAAACATATAACTATAAAAAAATTTGACAACAGTTATATATATAATGAACTTATCATAGAGGTAGATAAAAATAGAGATGCATTTGCAAAAGAACTAAAACAAAAAGGCATATCAACAGGGCTGCACTATATACCACTTCACTTATTGACATATTATAAAGAAAAATATAAAAATAAAATCACAAAATATCCAAATGCCTTAAGTAGTTTTAGTAGGGTTTTATCTTTGCCTATATATGCGAACTTGACATACAGCCAAGTAAATTATGTATGTCAACAAATCATAGATTTAGATGCAAAATGGGTATAGATAAACTCAAAAATGAGATTTTTTTATGGGTAGAACAGTATCTATTTTTTCCAAATATATTTCAAAAACTTATCTCTATAACTCTTTTTCCATTAACGATATTGTATTGTCTGGTTATTTTATACAAAAGAGCAAAAACTGGTATTTTATTTGTGCCCCCAATACCTACTATAAGCATAGGAAACTTAATTTTAGGCGGTAGTGGCAAAACTCCAATAGTGCAAAACCTATCTTCAAAATATAATGATATCGCAATTGTGCTTCGTGGATATGGGCGACTTACAAAAGGTTTGATAGTAGTATCATCGTGTGGAAATATAAAAGTTTGCTCCAAGCAAAGTGGCGATGAAGCTATGCAATTGGCAGTAGCACTAAAAGCAGCTACAATAATAGTAAGCGAAGATAGAATAAAAGGCATAATCAAAGCGCACGAATTAGGCTGCAAGGTTGTTTTTCTTGATGATGCATTTGCGAAACAAAATATCAAAAAATTTGACATTCTCATACGCCCAAAAGGCGAACCTACTAACCTTTTTTGTTTGCCAAGTGGTGGCTACAAGCAACCAAAATCATTTTATAGCATGGCTGATATGGTTGTGCAAGATGGAGTTGATTTTCAAAGAGTTGTAAGTTTTGAGCAAAATGGTCAAAAATTAAAAACTCTTCCCGAAGATGTAGTTTGTATCACAGCCATATCAAAACCAAAACGATTGCAAGAGTTTTTGCCGAATAATTGCGACATAAAGTCTTTTTACGACCATTATAGATTTAAAAAATCAGATATAGACGAAATTAAACAAAACTATGCAAATCATACTATAATAACAACAACAAAAGATATCGTAAAATTATCAAATATGTTAGACGAAGAGCCAATTTTAATCAAATTAAATATAAAAATAAAAAAAAGTTTTAATATAAAATTGATAGACGATTATATAAAAGAATATAAATATGCATAGAATAAAAGAATATCTAAAATCAAAAGAGTTTAGTCAGCTTCACGCATCTCCTTTAGTCAATATCTTAAAACAGTTTAGTGAGTCAGAGTTTGATGTAGCGATAAAGCTTATACCTGCTACACTTCTGGGCGATGTTGCGCTTGCCTTGCCAGATAGATTTATAAATCAAATCATAAATACAAGTGATATAGATGTATTATCAACAGCTTTAAATAGTTTAGAATCAGACGATCAGGTTAAAATGATACAAGAGATAGAAGAAGTAGATGAACAAAAAGCAAAAATACTTTTCAAGCGCCTAAGCATAAAAGATCAGCAAGATATACAAAAACTCAAAACTTACGATGAAAACAAAGCTGGTTCGTATATGCAAACAGAGCTTTTTGGGGCAAATTTGAATGAAAATGTTCACGATGTCATCAAGCGATTTGCTAAGCTAAAAAAAAGTGGCGATCTTGAACATATACAAAATCTATTTATAACAGACGATAAAAATGTTCTTAAATATACTATAGGATTAGACGATCTGCTTGTATTTGAGTTTAAGAAAAGCCTGATAGAGAACATACAAGATAGTAAAGATAATTTTGATGTAATTTGGGCACGAGATACAAATGAGATAAAAGATGTAGTGTATAGTTTTGAACAATATGACCTATCTGTTATGCCGATAGTTGATCGTTATGGCATACTTATTGGACGAATTACATCTGACGATATTTATGACATCATAAATGAACAAGCTACAAAACAGATATATAATTTAGCAGGGGTAAATGATGACGCCGAAGAGGATGAAGATATTTATAAATCCACAAAAACAAGAGCAGTTTGGCTTGGTATCAATCTGTTTACAGCTATAATAGCATCTGTAGTGATAGGTTTATTTACTGATACTTTGGAAACTATTGTAGCTCTTGCTGTGCTTATGCCTATAGTTGCGTCCATGGGTGGCAATGCTGGCACACAAAGTCTAACCGTGGCGGTTCGTCAATTAGCTATAGGTGAGATAGACCAAAGAGATACTAAAAGAGTTATAAAAAAAGAGTTAATTATAGCATTGTTTAATGGCGCAATATTTGGATTTGCGATAGGAGCCGTATCGTATATTTGGTTTGATATACCTTATTTGGGTTTTGTGATAGCGATTAGTATGGTTATAAATATAGTTATTGCAGGATTCTTTGGGGCTACAATACCACTGATGCTACAAAAATATGAGATTGACCCAGCTATTGGTAGCACTGTAGTTTTGACTACTATTACAGATGTTGTAGGATTCTTTGTATTTTTATGGTTGGCAACTTTGATATTATTATGATATAATTACAGACATAATTGAAAATAAATTAGAAAATCTTTCTAAAGATTTTCTATTCTAATTTATTATAAGTATTTTAACTAAAAAATTGATTAAAAACTAAGGAGTTTTATGGAGTATTTAAATATAAATATAATGTTTTATCTATCGGCATATCTTGTAGGGTCTATTCCATTTGGTTTGATCCTCGCAAAATTGTTCGCAAAAGTAAATATACAGCAATCTGGTAGCCAAAGTATAGGTGCTACCAATGTTTTAAGAGTGGTTAAAGAAAAAGATCCTCGTTTAGCTCAAAAGCTTGGCATAGCTACGATTTTATTTGATGGCACAAAAGGCATGGGTATAATAACAGTAGCATATATGTTTGACTTGTCTCTTGAAACTGTATGGGCAGTTGGTGTGCTATCTGTGCTTGGACATTGTTATAGTATATATCTTGTATTTGAAGGTGGCAAAGGAGTTGCGACAGCGCTAGGTGTTTTTTTGATTTTGTTGCCTATACCTACATTGATAGGTGTTGTGGTCTGGGTAGCAAGCGCAAAACTATTTAAAATATCATCTATAAGCTCGCTTGCTGCTTTAGCTGGTATTATGTTAAGTGCTATTGTTCTCAACGATGGATTAGGTATAAATTCAAATGCCCCGCTTTACATAATAATATTTATAATTTTTTATAAACATATACCAAATATCATAAGAGTATTTCAAGGGAAAGAGAAAAAAATTTGAAGCTATTTATTAGTGGTCTAAAATTTAAAGCTATATTAGGTGTTTTGGAACACGAGCGACACAATATGCAAATAATCATCGTGGATATAGAACTTGATTATAATTATGACAAACAAAAAAACCTTTATATTGACTACTCAAAAGTCACAACTGACATACAAAATATCATAATAGATGGTAAGTTTGAACTCATAGAGCAAGCTTTAATTGCATGCAAATACTACTTTAAAACTAAACACAATGTAAACAATGTAGATATTAAAATATCAAAGCCAGATATTTTATCAAATTGTGTAGTAGGAGCTAGATTATGATTGCAAATATATTTTTAGGAAGTGAAGAGATATCAAGAGATGTTCTAAAAACAAGATTTAGTCCATATGACAAAAAAATAGTATCAAAATATGCTTTATGTAGCATAGATGATACAAAGCGTGCTTTAACCATAGCAAAAAAAGCATCTAACGATACCAAAAGCTCAAAACTTTCACAAAGAGTTGCGTGGCTTGAAGATGTTGCAAAAAATTTAAAAGATAAAAAAAACGATATGGCCAAAACTATTACAGATGAAGTAGGCAAGCCCATAAGTTTTTCTAAAATTGAAGTAGATAGATGCATAGAAACAATACACTTGAGTATATCTGCTATGTATGAGCTAAACGGCCAAACATATCATACAGATGCTCAAAATAGTGGCAAAAAAACTTTGTCTTATTGGTATAGGGAGCCTGTAGGAGTGGTAGCTTGTATTACCCCTTTTAACTTTCCATTAAATTTAGTGGCACACAAAATAGCTCCAGCTATCATATCTGGTAACGCTATTGTGCTCAAGCCTACACCCGAAGCACCGCTAACAGCATATAAATTTATAAAACTTTTTATCCAAAGCAAATATGCTATAAAAGATGCAATAAGTTTAGTATATGGCGATGTAGAAGTGGGTGAAACTTTAGTATCTTCGCCGATACCACGAATGATTAGCTTTACAGGTAGTGTTCCTGTAGGTAAAATTATCGCTCAAAAAGCTGGCATAAAAAAACTGGCACTGGAATTGGGCGGCAATGCTGGCACATATATAGACACAACAGCAAATATAGAGTTAGCTGCTAAAAGAGCAGTGTTTGGTGCTTTTGTCAATAGTGGGCAAGTATGTATAAGCTTACAGCGAATATATATAGATGAGACTATTTATGACAAGTTTACAGATATCTTAAAAACAGAAACAAACAAACTTATCGTTGGGAACCCATACGATGAAAATACATTTATCGGGCCACTTATCAATCAAGATAGTGTAAATAGGGCAAAAAAGTGGTGTCGCGATGCTGCATCACAAGGCGCTAATATACTTACGGGTGGTTTCAACGAAGATTTAAATTTTTACCCTACAATTATGACGAATGTTACAGATGATATGAACATAGTTTGTGAAGAGGTGTTTGCTCCAATAGTAAGTTTGATAAAAGTTAAAAATTTTGATGAAGCTATAAAAAAAATTAATAGCTCTCAATATGGACTTCAATACTCAATATTTACAAACAATTTAAATCAAACAAAACAATTTATACAAGAAGCATCGTGTGGTGGTGTAATAATAAACGATATACCGACATTAAGATTTGATATCCAACCATATGGTGGTATAGGACAAAGTGGTATTGGAAAAGAGGGACCCAAATATGCAATAGAAGAGATGACTGACATAAAATCAGTAACTATCTGTTAGTTTTTAGAGGTGACCTTTATATTCTTTACAAAATTTATAAACTTGATAACTTTATGGTATGACATAAAACAAAACCATAAAATAGTGAGTGACACTTCCTGACAACACAAACAAGTGCCATATCGCATGATTGTAAGGCAACAACCTCCATACATAAAAAATAACGCCCACAGAATAGAAAAGTCCACCTATCAATAAAAGCCACAAACCATTGGTTTGCATATTTGTCATAAGTTGATTTGTGGCTACAACTATAAACCAACCCATGATTAAATACAAAACCAAAGATAATCTTTTAAATCTATTTGCATAAACAAATTTTAAAACAACTCCAACTATGGCTACAATCCATATAACAAAAAATATAAACCACCTTAACGAATCGTTTAACAAAATTAGCGATATAGGTGTATAAGTGCCTGCTATCAAAAGGTATATTGAGGCATGGTCAAATTGTCTAAATATTTGTTTTGCTTTTTCGTTTGTAATAGCATGATATAAAGTTGATGACGAATAGGCAAATATCATAGTGCCGCCAAAAATAGCACAGCTTGTTATAAGTATAGGAGAGCCATTTAGAGATGCAAAAGCGACAAGCACTGTCAAACCAACAATACTAAACAATATACCTATGCCATGAGTTGTAGAGTTAATCACCTCTTCTATTATGGTATATTTTGCTGTTATTCTGTGTTGTTTTGTCTTTTGTGTCATTGTTTATTCCTTGTTGCTTATTTTTTTGTTTGTTTGTGAAAATAAATATATATAGAGCTACCTATTATCAATATAAATGGTAACACAAAATACCAGTGTTCTTTTATAGTATTGATTATTATTAGTATCTCTTCACCAAAATACCACACAGGCACGATAGTTATAGCACCCCAAACCCATGCTGATATCAAGTTAATAAAAGCAAATGTTTTAGCATCGTATCTTGTCAAACCAATAGATATTGGTATGATGGTTCTAAGACCATACATATATCTTTGCACAAATATTATAGGCCAACCAAATCTTTTCAAAAGTAGATGCGCAAATGCAAATTTTCGTCTTTGTTTTTTGAGTTTTTTAGTTACATATTGTTTGTTAAAACGGCCTATATAAAAGTATATCTGATCGCCTACGAAACCTCCGAGCCCTGCTATAAATATAGATAAATACAAATTCATATCGCCAGTATGTGACAAAAGTCCGGCCATGACAAGACCAGTTTCGCCCTCAAGCACACTCCAAGCAAAAAGCATCACATATCCATATGTTTTTATAAGATATATAAATTTTTCGGTAAACCCATCTACTGGGGCAATATATAAGTTATAAGAAAGATACAAGAACATTGATGCTATAAATATAAAACCAAGCTTGCCTGTATTTTTTAGTATGTAGTTTTTCATATGTGCCTTATTTTTAATTGAATGATACCATTTTTAACTTAAAAACTGTTTTTAATAATTGTATTTTCAGAACTGTTTGAACTATGGTATATCATCATATCATATTTTCTAGCATAGTACTTCAAAAGCATATTTTGTAGCGCAGGCTCAATAGATGGAACAAACCAAGCATTGTTTGACAATACAACCATATATCTTGTATCTAAATTTTCAAATATTTTATCTGTTGTTGCCTCGTAACATATGGCGTTGCGAAACTTTATGCCACTTATATCAAATGTTGTTGGTTTTTTTGCTACTTCGTAATCTTTTGCTCCATTATAAAACTTGTCATTTACCCAGTCTCTAATCATAGCCGGAAGTGGCACCGCCTCACCAAATGGCACAAGCACAAGCTTTCTTGCTATTTTAAGTTTTTGTTTGTGAAAAAAATAACTAGTATTATAATACTTGTCATCTACAAGCTCCAATCCGCCAGCGACTATGGCTATAGTTTTACTTTTTTCTTGCAATAGTTGTAATAGTTTTTCATCTTTGTTTAAGGCAAAAGGAAATGCAGTTTCAGGTAATATTATAAACTCATAGCCCATATTTATAGCATAGTTTATATTTTCTAAATTTTGATTTATCAAGGTTTGTTTGTAGGATTTTTTCCATTTTTGGTCTTGTGGTGTGTTATATTGTGGCATATATATATTTAATGTTGGTTTGTTTATTTTAAGGCTTGAAAAATCAAAAGCAAATACCAATAAAAGAGCATAATACCAATTTCGTTTTTGTATCACTAATGACAAACTTAATAGTATTGTAGCAAATGCTATAAAAGTAACATCAAAATAACTATTTGCAAATATAGCTTGTGGCTTAAACCAATTGAACCCGAGAATAGACACAAAATACAAACTACCAAATAGTGAAGCTTTTATATATATATTTGAACTAATACCAACTATATAAAAAACTGCGCCGTATATAAGGCCTATAAGAATTACGACAAAATACGATATATGAGAAAGTCCATAATACTCAAAACTATGATAAACCCACCAAAACCACAATATGCCTACAAAAAAACCTACAAAAAAAAGAGTTTTTTTAGTTTGCTTTAACACAAGATATATTGCTGCTATTCCTATAAAACTGTTTAACCACAAATAGCTAATATTAAAATATTGCAAATATATTGAAGATGAAAATATACAAGCAAGAACAAAAGATTTTAATATATTCATAACATATTGTATCATATATAAGTTAATTTTAGTATAATAACCAAAAAAGGAGAATTATGGATACGCAAGGCGGAAATCTATTGGGTTCATTGTTGCCATTGGTGGCACTTTTTGCTATTTTTTATTTTTTAATAATAAGACCTCAGCAAAGACAAGCAAAAGAACACAAACAGATGGTAGCGGCATTAAAAGTTGGTGACGAGGTGGTTACAAATGGCGGTGTGATTGTAGTGATAAACAAAATTACAGACAGTTTTTATGAAGTTAAAAATATGGATGGTAGCAAGATGAAAGTAGCTATTGATTATATAGCATCAAAAATAGAAAAATGAGCAGAATAAACTATCGTATAGTCATATTTGCTATTACTTTAGTGGGTGCTATTGTATTTTCTATGCCTTCGTTTTTACAAACATCAAGTGGCAAAAAAATATCGCTGGGACTTGACTTGCAAGGTGGCTTACATATGCTCTTGGGGGTTCAAACAGACCAAGCAGTAGTATCGAAGATTAAGTCTATAGCTTCAAGTGTGCAATATTTTACAGATGATTCTTCTATACTTATAGAAGAGCTTATAATCGATGATTACCATTTTAGTTTCTTGCTACTTGATAGTGACGAACAAGTCAATATAGAAAAAATGCTAACAGACACAATAGGTTTGAAATTTACCAAAGATAGTAATTTACGATATAAAGTTACTATAGATGAAATAGAACAACAAAACATCAAAGACAAAGCAGTATCACAAGTAGTAGAAACTATACGAAATAGATTAGATCAGTTTGGATTGGCAGAACCATCAGTCACGAGACAAGGCAAAAGTGATATATCAATTGGGCTTCCTGGCATCAAAACTGTCGAAGAAGAACAAAGAGCAAGAGAGCTAATAGCAAAACCTGCAAAACTTGAAATGATGACAATAGATGAAAAAAGAGCAGACCAAGTATATACCATGTCCAAAGAAGATGTCAAAAATTATGGCAATGTGATACTTCCTAGTTCGGACAACAATGAGACAAAATACTTACTAAAAGCTATACCTCTTTTAACTGGATCGCAAATTACAGATGCGTCTGTAGCATTTGACCAAAATAATCAACCAATAATCAACTTCAAGCTCGATGCTACAGGTGCTAGAATATTCGGTGATTTTACTGGCAAAAATATTGGAGTGCGACTAGCTGTCGTGCTTGATAATTTGGTTTATTCAGCTCCTGTGATAAGAGAGCGAATAGGTGGAGGTAGTGGTCAAATAAGTGGAGGTTTCACGGTCAATGAAGCAGGCAATGTAGCAATTGCTTTACGAAGTGGGGCACTCAAAGCTCCTGTTGCGATGCTCGAAAAAAGAAGTGTAGGCCCTAGCTTGGGTGCAGATAGTGTCAAATCTTCAATACTTGCCCTCCTTGCAGGATTTTTACTTGTTGTTATTTTTATGGTTGTGTATTATGGATATGCGGGTATTATAGCAAACATAGCTTTGATAGCAAATATATTTATTATTATAGCTGTTATGGCGATGTTTGGAGCTACTTTAACTTTGCCCGGTATGGCAGGAATAGTGCTCACTGTTGGTATGGCAGTAGATGCCAATGTCATCATAAATGAAAGAGTTCGCGAACTTTTGAAAAAAGGAAACTCCATATCGTTTAGCATAACACACGGTTACAACAACGCTATGAGTGCGATACTTGATGCAAACATTACCACACTTTTGGTTGCGGTGATATTGTATGTATATGGCACAGGACCTATCAAAGGGTTTGCGATAACTATATCTATAGGGATATTGGCATCTATGCTTACTGCGATACTTGGAACTCACGGTATATATCACACACTTATGCCAAATATAGCAAAAGCAAAAAGTTTAAGAAAATGGTTTGGGATTAAATAATGGAATTATTAAAAAAATATAAAATGTATGATTTTATGGGACAAAGAAAGATATCATTATCAATATCTGTAGTGCTTGTAGTCGCTTCATTTTTTTTGTTGTTTACTAAAGGTTTAAATTATGGTATAGACTTCACAGGCGGCACAACAGTGCAAATCAAATACCAAAGCGATGCACCAATAAGCAGCATACGGGAAAAACTAAAACAAAACAGTAAGTTTGATGGCACGATAGTTTCCTATTTTGGAACCAATGACGAGGTTGTTTTAAAAATACCAACAAGCACAAAAAATATATCAAACGATGTAGGAGATGAAGTATCAAAAACTATAGCCTCTACAGGCAAATTTGAGATAAGAAAAGTAGATATGGTTGGACCAAAAGTAGGTGACGAGCTACAGACAAAAGGAATTATGGCTATATTGTTATCTATAATAGTTATCATTATTTATGTATCGTATAGATTCCAATGGCGATTTGCGATCTCTTCGGTGGTAGCTTTGGTGCACGATATATCAATAGCACTGGGAGCCATATCGCTATTTGCTATTGATGTAAATCTTGATATATTAGCAGCGATATTGACTATATTGGGATACTCTTTAAATGATACGATTATAGTATTTGATAGAATTCGTGAAGGTATCACAAACTCCAAAACAAATAAGCTCGATGAAGTTATCAATGATAGCGTATCAAGAACGCTTACAAGAACTACTTTGACATCTCTTACGACATTTTTTGTGGTATTTACACTTTATATTTTTGGTGGGGAGATAATAAGAGGTTTTAGTTTTACACTTCTTGTAGGTATTGTTGTAGGAACATACTCGTCTATATTTGTAGCATCTACTATATTGATAAATTTAAATTTCTCAATAGCAAACTACAAAAAAATATTAGCTGTTAAGCTCAAACAACAACAAGAAAAAGATAGGCTAAGAGCACAATTTGAACAAGGCACAATATAAATATTTATGACAAAAGCTTTATATAGTGGCACATTTGACCCTATAACTATAGGTCATATTGATATCATAGAAACATCTTTAAGTGTATTTGATGAGGTAGTTGTGGCAGTAGCAGTTAGTCGGACAAAAAAACCTATGTTTGATATAAAAGATAGAGTTAAACTAGTGGAAAATTCACTTAAAAGGTTGCCAAAAATTAAGGTTGTGGCATTTGATAACTTACTTGTTGATCTTGCATACAGTTTGCATATAAAACATGTCATAAGAGGACTTAGGGCCGTGAGTGATTTTGAATATGAGTTTCAAATGGGATATGCAAATAGCTCTTTAAATAAAAATATACGGACTGTGTTTTTTATGCCAAAAGTTCAAAATGCCTTTATAAGCTCATCAATCATAAGAGAGTTAATACGATTTGGTGGCAAATTTGAACACCTTGTGCCAAAAGAGATATCGAAGGATATTTATGAAATATATCACAATAGAGGGAATTGATACATCAGGTAAATCTACTCAGATTTCAAAACTCAAAACTATCTACTCTAATGCTTTATTTACAAAAGAACCCGGTGGCACTATATTTGGTAGTGCTTTAAGGCAAATACTATTAGAAAAAACAATCAATTCAAAATATGCTGAATTTTTCCTATTTTTAAGTGATAGAGCCGAACATATTCACAAGTTAAAACAACTAAACCCCGATATGATTATAACTGACAGGTCGCTTATAAGTGGTATAGCTTATGCAAAAGATATTGACATAGATACAGCAACTAAACTAAATATAATATCTTGTGATGGTTTATTGCCTACGCAAGTAGTATTTTTGAAGATAAGTCGCAAAGAACTGACCAACCGACTGAACAAAAAAACAAATGACAAGATAGAACAAAGAGGTGTGGAGTATCTTTTAGACATACAAAACAATATATCAAAAGTTATAAATAAACTACAAATTGACAATATTGTATTAGATGCTTCATCGCACCCAGATATATTAACTTCAAAGATACAAAAGTTTATAAAATGAACCTAAACAATTTTATAGCCGTAGCAGTTGGCGGAGCAGTTGGTGCATCTATTAGATATGCTATAAACATATTCGTAGCTAAAAATTATACCTACCACATACCAATAGCAACTATGTTTGTCAATCTATTTGGTAGTCTTGTTGTAGGTGTGTTATTTGCCGTGTTTTCATATACAAGCGCATCAAATACATCTAAACTTATACTGATCACTGGTTTATTGGGAAGCTTGACAACCTATTCTGCCTTTGCTATAGAGACACTAATGTTATCAAAAGTATCTTTTGGTTTAGCTGGCCTAAATATTTTTATAAATCTATTTGGCTCAATTTTATTTGTTTTTTTAGGCTTTAAAATAACTATTATATTTCATACATATTTTTTATGAAAGAGAACTTCAAAATAGTTCTAATAGTTCCTTAAAAATTTTTTGAAGCGCTTTGACTTCATCGATGGTCGTGCTCTCATTTGCTTTATGAATTTTATCGTTGATAACACCAAACTCAACTACATCTATATCAAACAAAGCAAAAAATCTAGCATCACTTGTGCCACCAGCTGTGCTAAATTTTGTATCTATTTTTAAAACTTTTTTTATTGCTATTTGCAGCTTTTGAACTATGAGGCTATTTTTATTTGTAACAAATGGATATGAACTTTGAGTCATACGAAAATCATATTTTAAACCACTAAAATATTTATCTACCAATATATTAATCTCTTTTTGAGTTGTTTTTGTAGAATTTCGCACATTGAACATAAGTTTAAGATTATTAGGCGTTACATTAACTACTTGCATACCCGCTCTTATATCAGTGATTACCAACTTAGACGGTGCAAAAAATTTATCACCGTCATCTATGTTTTTATTTGATATTTTTGGAAGTATTGAGGCAATCTGCTGTATTGGATTAGTTGCTTTTTCTGGATAAGCTACATGTCCTTGCTCGCCTTGGAGTTGCAAATATCCATTTATACTGCCTCTTCTGCCTATCTTTAAAATATCGCCAAATACTTTTTCGCATGTTGGTTCTGCTACAACTGCAAAATCTGGCAAACTATTTTGTTCTTTAAGATACTCCAAAACCTTAACGGTGCCATGTGTTGCCTCACCCTCCTCATCGCTTGTGAGCACTATGGTCAAGGTGCCTTTGAAGTTTTTTGTATGTTTACAAGCATATAAAAAACTAGCGACTCCACTTTTCATATCTTGTGAGCCTCTGGCAAATATTTTTCTATTTTTTATTGTGGGTTTAAATGGGTTTGTATTCCAACCATCACCAGCAGGCACTACATCTATGTGTCCGGCGAAACATATATTGATATCACTATTTCCAAATTTTTTGATATATACTCTATTTTTGACCTCACCAAAGTTCAGTTTGGCAACTTGCCATTGTGTTCCTAAAAAATCGTCTATAAATTCAAAAGCTCCATCATCGTATGGCGTTATAGAACGAAATGACAACAATTTTTTAAACAGTTCTATCTCATCAATAATCATAAATTACCTTGTATTTAGGGTCATCTTCTTCAAAAGTGCAGAACTGTTTAGCATTTTGCATCATCTCTTTACATTCGTTGCTTAAGTGTCGTATTTTGATAGTTTTTTTTGCCTCAAGATATTTTTTAGTGATAGCATCAATAGCCTCAACTCCACTTATATCCATAACCCTAGCATTTTTGAAATCCAGCACAACACTTTTTGGATCATGTTTTATATCAAATTCACTTAAAAATGATGTCACACTGCCGAAAAACAAAGGGCCATCAAATTCATATATTTTTATCTCTCCATTTTTTGCATATTCTCTATGTGTTCTTGATGTAACCTTAGCATGATTCCAAGCAAACACCAAAGCCGATATAATAACTCCAGATATAACAGCGATAGCAAGATCAAAAAATATTGTGATAAGAGTGACGGCCACCAATACAAAAGCATCACTTCTGGGCATTTTTGTAATTCTGCTAAAACTACTCCACTCAAATGTGCCTATGGATACCATCCACATGATACCTACAAGTATAGCTATAGGTATGATACTTAGGATATCGGTTAAAGTTACTACAAGCAATATCAAGCCAACTGATGCAACAATAGATGACAACCTACCAATACCGCCTGATGTATAGTTTATGATGCTTTGACCTATCATGGCACATCCGGGCATTGCTCCAAACAAACCACAAGTTATATTTCCAACACCTTGTGCCAAACACTCTTGGTTTCCACTTCCTCTTGTATTGCTTATCTCATCAAGCACCGACAAAGTCAAAAGCGATTCTATGATACCAACAAGTGCTACAACAATAGCATATGGGAGCACCAAAATAAAAGCTTTATATGAAAATATCACAAAAGGTATCTCAAATACTGGCAAAGTTCCCGCAAACTGAGATAGGTTGGCCATATCACCCACAAGTGTCATATCAAACTCAAATACATACACAATAGCTGTAAATCCAATGATAGCTACCAAGCCTGCTGGCACGGCTTTTGTGCGCTTTGGCAACAAAAACATGATAGACATAGTCAACACAATAACAACATACATAGAATATGTAGCATTTTCTAAAAATTTAAACTGGCTTAATGCTATAACTACAGCCAAACCATTTACAAATCCGTGCAGTGCTGGCTGTGGCACAAGCCTTATAAATTTACCTAATTTCAAAGCACCTATTGATATTTGAATGATTCCTGCTAATATAGCTGTATAAGTAATATAGGATATTATACCACTACTTAACTCATCGCCACTCAATCCTTGAGCTATAAGTATATTTTTTGAAGCTATGCTCAAGCCCACCAATACTATAGCCACTGCTCCAGTAGCTCCACTTATCATACCTGGTTTTCCACCAAATAAAGCAGTAACCAAACCTAAAATAAAAGCAGCATACAAACCAACAATAGGACTAACTTGTGCAATAAATGAAAATGCTATAGCTTCAGGAACCAAAGCAACGGCTACAACCAATCCTGATAATACCTCATTTTTAGCACTCTTGCCTACAATTGTATCTTTATAGTTTATCAAAATTTTCCTCAATTTTTTTTGATATTTGCTTGCTATAATTGGCGAAAAAATAGTGGTCTCCATCGAAAATAATAAGCTTGCTATTAATCATCAAGTTGGCGATTTTTTGACCTGAAGATAAAGCTGTGGCATTATCGTTTTTGCCCCAAAATATCAGTGTTTTCGTTTTTCGTTTTTCAAACTCACGTTCAAAATCTTCATCTACTATATTTTTAAATGTTTTATACATATTTTCACACATATTTTCTACATCTGCGCTTCTGAATAATTTGCTTATATTTGCCAGTCCAAGTGTATTTAGTATTTTTGACAAAGTTATTATTAGTTTTGTTTTAAATGTTTTAGCTTCTATTATACCAGATGAACCAATCAACACCAATAGTTTTGGAGATAATTTTGTTGCTACTTTTCCTCCAAAACTATGTCCTACAATGACAATCTTTTTTGTGTTCAATGTTAAACTGTTTATAAATATGTCTACAATATTTTTATAATCATCTGTATTTAAAACTTCGTTGTTTGGACTTTTGCCAAACCCGGGCATATCCATATATATATGCTTAAACTCATTTAAATATGGTTCAAATGATTTTTGCATAATCTCTTTAGTGCTGCCCCAACCATGTAAAAATAGCACGCTATCTTTTTGATATTGGTTTGTTATACTATAAGATATATCAAATATTTTAGAGTTGTAGGTTATCTGCTTTTTTGCCATTATATTTTTATCACATCCACTATGTCACCTTTTTTTATTGAATTGTTTGGTTTTTGATATAATAGTACAAGGTTTCCCAACAAATTGGTAAGTATTGCACTTGAGCCTGTTTTTTTACCGCAAGTGTCTACCGCATAATAACCATCAATATTTTTAATATCACATGCTATAAAAACTGACTTTTCAAATGCCAAAGGCACATCCATAAGAGCTTTTGCTTTTATAGTTTCAAATTTTTTTGTTTTGCCTTGTAGCTTATAAATAAGTGGCAATATATAAAGCAAAAAAGTGACAGTGCTACTATAAGCAAAACCAGGAAGTCCTACTATTATTTTGTTGGCTTTTTTTGCTACGATTATGTGCTGTCCGGGTTTTATAAGAACTCCATGAAATAACACATCGGCGTTTAGTTCAAACTTAATAATATCTTTGACAAAATCATAATCTCCTACAGATACACCGCCTGTCGTCACTACGATATCTGCCTTGTTCAATGCTATTTTATACATATCTTGTATCGCTTTTTTGTTATCTTTGATTATGCCCATTTGCAATATATCTGCCCCATTAAGCTTGGCTATAGCCTCCATAGTTATATGGTTGGTGCCTCTTATTTGTGAGATATTGGTTCGCTTTTCACCAATTTCGAGTATCTCATCGCCTGTGCTTGCTACCGCTACAATAGGTTTTTTATATACTTGCACTTCTGTTATATTTAAACTAACTATCACGGCAATTTGTGCGAAGCCTATTTTAGTACCTTTAGGTATTAATAACTCGTCTTTTTTATATGACTCCCCAATATCTCGCACAGCAAAACCTTTTGACACTGGTTTATTTACGACAATAACATCATCATCGACCAATACGTTTTCAATCGGCACCAGTGTGTCGCTGCCTTTTGGCATAAGTGAGCCCGTAAAAGTTTTGATACAAATCTCTTTTGTAACGACAAAACTTTTATCATTTCCAGCTGGGTTGTCGCATTGTATTTTGATTTTTGTATTTATATCTTCATATCTTATAGCGTAGCCATCCATAGCCGATGTTGGTTTTATTGGCAAATTTTCACTTGCTATTATATCAACAGACAAAACTCTGTTCAAGCTATCGTTTATGCTAATTTTTTGCGAACTAATTGTATCAAACGATATATCATTTATAATCCCAAGCGACTTCTCAAAAGATATTTTATGCACTATTTACCCTTAGCATTTTCTATTTTATTGACATATGCATAGTCTATTTTTATATCTGTGGTTTTTGGCAAACTATTTGCAACCCCGTCAAGCACTTTATTAAAATCATCAAATAGATAGTTTGCATAGCTACCAGGTATTGAGTTTATCTCGTTTAAAACTACTTCTCCTTTATATATAAACATATCACATCTTATTATAGCTCCCTCAAAATCTTTATTATAAATCATTTCAAATACTTCTTGTATTCGTTGTTTTATAATTTCATCTATGTTTGCTTTATTGACCCTTGTTGTTCTGTTAAAATCTAAATATTTTTTGTCAAAATCCAAAAATACATCTTTTTCTGGCTCTTCAATTATAGAAAAATGAAACTTTTCGTTTATCTTTGCTCCTGCTATATTTAGCTCTCTTATGTTTTTGATAAATGGTTCTATTATTACCTCATTATCAAACTCAAATGCCACATCCAAAGCATACTCCAACTCATCTTTATTTTTAACTATAGAAACTCCTATGCTACTTCCTAAACTTGCTGGTTTTATTATCGCAGGATAATAATCAATGATAACATTGTCGTTCTTTTTATAACTTTTAAATCTCAAGGTTTTTACACCGATATATTTTGCGTATTGTTTGGTTAATATTTTATTATAGCTTATAGTGCTCGCTTGTACTCTCGGTCCTACATATTTTATATCAAAAAACTCTAACAGCGATGCCATAATACCATCTTCTCCATCTTTGCCGTGTATCAAATTTAATACGATGTCAAACTCCAATTTTGTTTCACTAAAAAATGATTTTTTGAAAAATCCACCTTGCTTTATGGTAAGTTTGTCAAACTTTTTATACTCACCACTACTAAAAAGTTTAGATGTTATTTGTTGTGTTGGTATATTGTAAAAATGCTTATGCTTATCTACAAATATATAAACAGGCTGAACTGTTAATACTTTTTTCATAGCAATTGCACTTACGATACTTATCTCGTGCTCAAAACTTTTGCTTCCAAATATTATTCCGTATTTCATATTTTACCTTTGTAATTTTTTGAGTGCTTGTCTTATCAATGATGTCGTATCGGATATATCACACCTTGTTATAACTTTTGTTATCTGTTCTTTTTTGAATCCTAAACTCTCCAAAGCCATAGTGGCTTCTTGAATATTTATACTGCTATTGTCATCATTTGCATCTACCACAAAACCACTAAGTTCTACTAATAATCTACTGGCACCTTTAGGCCCAATTCCGGGCACTGATTTGAGTATATCTACACTTTTATTGGCTACAATTGTAGCAAAATGACTTGGGCTAAATGTGCTACAAATAGCCAAAGCAACCTTGGGTCCAACTCCATTTATCTTGATAACTCTGTCAAACATTTGTTGTTCGTATTTATCTATAAAACCATATAAGTTTGATGACTCCTCTTTGACGATATGGGTGGTTAGCATTTTTATCTCTTTTGTATCTATTTTATTGCTACAATTTATTGATACAAATATCTCATATATAACTCCTCGCACATTTAGTTCTATCTTAGTGGGCTCTTTTTTTTCTATTTGACCAATTAGTCCTACTATCATCTAAAGATTCCAAAAAGTTTTTGTAAAAATGTTTGTTTTGTTTGTTGCACTTCAACTTGTTGCTCTTGTAATATCTTTTTCTTTTCAAATATCACTTCTAATTTGATATTAATATTGGTATTTGGTATAGCTGTTATTATGTATCCCACACGGTCTTTGATATGAAAACCCTCTAGTATATATCTTTGTTTATGTTTTTCTATCAGTGTCCAAACTGTTCCAGACGAGGACTCTTCTTTGACATAATTCAACTCTTCGCCACAAATATCAAACAACATGCCGTCCATACCAGCCTCATCATCAATAAAATTTTGAATTGGTTCGAAGTTATCCTTAAACTCTTCAAAAGATATCTGCTCAAAACTGTTCATATATGCTCCTTGTCAAATCATCTACAAAATCATATTTATTGAACTTCTTTATATCATTTTCATTTTCACCATATCCTACATACAATATAGGCAACTGCAAAATATTTGATATACCAAATACAGCTCCACCCTTTGCTGTGCCATCCAATTTTGTGATTATCACACCATCTATGCCTATAATATCTTGGAAATCTTTTGCTTGAGCTACTGCTGTGTTGCCTTGCGTGCCATCAACTATCAATAGCTTCCTATGCGGAGAGCCAACTTTTGCCTTTTGACAAACTTTGTTAATTTTTTGTAGTTCTTTATTCAAGTTTTTTTTTGTTTGTAGTCGTCCTGCCGTGTCTATTATAACTCTATCTATGCCTTTTGCTACTGCACTACTTATTGTATCGTATGCAACAGCGCTTGGATCATGGCCTTGTTTGGTCTTAATGATAGACACAGATATTTTTGTTGCCCATCTATCAAGTTGCTCAATTGCTGCCGCTCTAAATGTATCGGCAGCTCCCAATATCACACTTTCTCCACCTTCTTTATACATATTTGATAGTTTTGCTATAGTGGTTGTCTTGCCTGCACCATTAACACCAAATACTAACTCCACATATGGCTTATCAACCGTTTGTTTTGTTTCATCGGTTATATGTTCAAAAAGCATAACCAGCCTATGATTTAACTCTTTTTGTGATACTTGTTGTGGTAAACCGTCCATTATCTTTTCTATCAATTCATAGCTTATATCTGATTGTATTAATTTTTGTTCTATATCATCAAAACCTATTTTTTTGTTTTTGTTTTTAAAAATATTTAACAAATCTAATGCTGCCCTATAGTTTTTTTGATATCATAATCAAGCATTTCAATAGGCACAATACCTACATATTTTTCTATAAGTTTTCCGTCTTTATTTATCAAAAACATCGTAGGAAATGACCTAACAGAACCTATAGCTTTAGATAAAGCAAAGCCATCTTCATTGTTTATGATATCGTATTTTATATTATTTTTTATTTTAAATTGGTTTAAATCATATTTGGATATTTTTTGCTCTAATGATATAGATATTATATTTATGTCTTCAGCATATTTGTCGTATAACTCATTTAAATGCTCGGCTTCTATATGACAAGGTTCGCACCAAGTAGCGAAAAAATTAACGATAGTAGTTTTATTGTTAGAGGTTGTGAATTTTGTATCATTTCTCAAAATTGTATGGCTTTTGTTGTCGTCAAAAGTTTTTAATATGAAAGTTTTCTTGATTGGTTTTGTTTTTATTTCTGCTTTTTCTTCATCGCATGCCGTAAAAAAAGTCAAAACAACTATCGGTATTATAAATAATTTTTTCAACTATTTGGCCTCTTTTAAGATTTTGTTTATCTGATTTTCTAAATCTTCTTGACTTGTCATACCAAGAAAACTATCGCTATATGTGCCTTGTTTGTCAAATATCACAACAAAAGGTATAGAGCCATATTCGTTTAGAGATTTCAAACCAAACATAAGTTCGTTGGTTACTTTACCATTGGTTATTTCGTATTTTATATCATGTTTCATAACAAACTCTTTGAGTATGTCAATATCTTCTATCTCTCCTGTGCCGCTTTTTCCTATCTCTAATCCCAAAACTACTACATCTTTTTTATATTTGTCTGCTATGTCGTTAAGGTGTGGAATACTTTTGATACAAGGCGGGCACCAAGTAGCAAAAAAATCCAACAAAACTATCTTATTGTCGTATCCTTCTGCTTCAAACTTCCATGCTTTTTTGTTTATTGTTAGTTTTATTTTTTTGCTTTCTATAGTTTTTAAATTCAAAACTGTTGTTTTATTTTTTGTTTTATTTTTTTGTTCTGTTTTAACTGCTAAATTATCCTCAGTAATTGTTTGTTTTTCTTCACATCCTATAAAAAACACACCAAGTGCCAGCCATACTATTGTAGCCGATATTCTATTCATCATTTCTCCTTATTGCCAAAATCTTTTAAGAATTGGTCCATATCATATTTTTGTCTAAACTCTTTTGTCATTATGTGTATTAGCTTATCACCCATATCGATGGCTATCCAACCATCACCATCGTCAATCCTCAAAAGCTCTTCATCGTATTGTTTTATACCTTTTTTTAGACTATCTACTAAAGACAAAGCATGCTTTTCGTTTAAACTTGTGCACAAAACTACTACATCAACAATATAGTTCTTTTTTAACAAATCAAAAAAGGCTATATCTAAAGCTTTTTTTTCATTTAGTATATTTTTGATGATATCTATCATATTGCTCGTCTGCTCTCCTAACTATTTTGCAATAACTGCTTCGCATTTATTGTTATTATTTTATTATTGTCAATATCACAAGACAACAAATCTTTGTCATATGGCAACAAAAAAGTTTTTGAAAAATTTTTATCTGTCAAGTTTTTATCTGTTTTGATAAGCAAATAATCAATATCGGCAAACCTTTGTATATCTATAACTTTACCCAAAAGCTCATTCTCTTGAAATATATCACAGTTTATGATATCAAACCAAAAATACTGACCCGCCGAAAGCTTACAAGTGTCCCTCGTGTCTTGCTCGGTTGTCCAAAGACTACTATTTGTAAGTGTTTTTGCCTTGTCTATTGTATCAAAATCATAAAACTTTATGGTTTTTGTTTTTTCGCTATAAGATTCTATTCGCAAACTTTTATTTTGTTTAATATAAACTATTTTATCTTTCTCAAACTGTTTATCAAAATCTGTTTTATGGTGCAATTTTAGTTGCCCTTTTAGGCCAATAGTTTTGCCAATGACAGCTACTTGTATCATATATTAACTCTCTTTGACATTTATTTTATAAACTTTTTGCTTTTTTACTTTGCACCCGTTTATCACTGTTTTTAGTGCATTTTTGAGCATACTTCGTTTCCCTACGACTACTCCTATGTATTCAGGTTGTACATATATTGTAAGGTAAGCAAAACTTTCACTCACATCTTCTATTAGAACTTTAAATTTAACACCTTGCTCTAACAATAGTGTCAAATAATTCTCTACAAACTCTTTTGCCATCAACTTATCTGCCTGTAATTTTTTTCACGCGGCTACTCATTTTAGCACCCACACCTACCCAATAATCAAATCTATCATCATCTATATTAAGCTCTTTTGGTTCGGATATTGGATTATAATACCCAAGCGATTCTATCCAGCCTGAATCTCTTCTTTTTCTACTATCTGTTACTACTATCCTGTAAAATGGTTTCTTTTTTCGCCCCATTCTTGTCAATCTTATGGTTGTCATATTTTTCCTTTTTAAAAATTTTCCTTTATAATAAGTGCTAAACATTTGCATAACACTTAGCGCTTATTATTTTGGTATTTGCTTGCCTTCCATGCTATTTATCATATCTTTCATAGTTTTGCCATTTTTGCCAGAAAGTTTTTTTGCCATTTTTGAAGCATTTTTAAACTGCTTGAGTATTCTATTTGTTTGTTGAATATTTAGTCCTGCTCCTTGAGATATCCTGTTTTTTCTACTTTGATTTAGTATCGATGGCATCTGTCTCTCTTTTTTAGTCATAGATGATATTAGAGCTTTTATATTTTTCATTTGGTCTGAGTTTTCTATATCCATACTGCCTAATTTTGAAGCCATTTGTCCCATACCTGGTATCATACCAAGCATAGATTTCATAGAACCCATTTTTTTGAGCATATTCATTTGGCTTAAGAAATCATCAAAATTAAATTCGCCTTTTTTTATTTTTGTCTTTATGTGTTTAAATTTTTTCTCATCTATCAATGTTGAGGTTTTTTCTACAAGGCCCTCAATATCACCTTGTCCCATAAGTCTTGAAACTATCCGCTGCGGCACAAATGGTTCTATATCTGGCATATTTTCACCGGTGCCTACAAATCTAAGTGGAATACCAACTTGATGCGCTATACTCAATGCCACCCCACCTTTTGCATCACCATCAAACTTAGTGAGCACCACACCTTCTAAACCAATTGTATCATCAAAGCCAATAGCCGTTCTTGTCGCATCGTGACCTGTAAGCAAATCTGCTACATAAAATGTCTCATCTGGATCAATAGCTTTTTTGATATTTTTGAGCTCCTTCATAAGTTTGTCATCTATAGCAAGTCGTCCTGCTGTGTCTACAAGCAGCACATCGTATAACTCGTCTATAGCTTTTTGTTTTGCTTTTTTTGCTATAATTGCTGGATTTTTCTCATTGTCATCATAATACAAATCAACCTCTATTTTCTCACAAAGTTGTTTAAGCTGTTCTATTGCTGCCAATCTTTGAGTGTCGCAAGCGGATATTAAGATTTTTTTGTTTTTGTTTTTTAGATACAAACCAAGCTTTGCAGTAGTTGTAGTTTTTCCCCCGCCTTGAAGACCCGTCATAAGTATAGTAGTAAGGGGTGTTTTAGCATATACAAAACCTTGATTACCTTTACTGGTGAGCATATTTAGAAGTTCTTTTTGTAGTGCGTTTATAAAATTATTTTGTCCTATGCCTAATTTCTTTGTGGTTGTATTTACCGATTGGATTAACTCTTTAGTAGTTTTGTAGTGCAAGTCAGATTTTAGCATAGTTTTTTTGAGAGACGCAGAAGCTTTATCTAAAGCTGTAAAATCATCTTTAAAGCGTATTTTATTTGAAATATTTTTTAAGTTTTCTGCGATTTGTTCAAACACTATTTTGTCCTTTTAAATAATTTCTTGTATTGTATCAATTTAATCTTAATTTAAGCTATAAAAAGTATAAAAAGTCTATTTTAAAGTGTTTTTATTGTTTTTAAACTTAAAGTTTCCTTAAATTATGACTTTTATTGTCTTATAATCACGATAAGTTACATTTGCTTTTGATACTACTTTGACATTTGCTCTTTTTGTCCAATCTACCAAATAATCACCCGAAAAACTTGTAGAAAATTTAGCTACTATTGTGGCACATTTTTCTATGATTTCATCTGGAAGTTGTGTTTTCTTTGTTTTGAGTATAAGATGAGAGGATGGTCTATCTTTTAGATGAAACCATATATCACTGCTTTTGCTATTTTTAAGCAAATAACTATTTTCGTTTTCGTTTCTGCCCAATTTTATAATATATTCGCCATATACAAACTGTTTGTATTGTATTTTTTGTTTTGTTTTGTTTTGCTTGCTTGTCTGTTTTGCAAAATAAAACTCTAATTCATCTATAGAGTTTGTGATGTTTATAGTTTGTATGGCTTTATCTAAAAACTCCAATTTCTCTTTTATGCTTGATTGTTCTATATGTTGGTTTTTTATTTTTTGTTTGATTTTTTTAGCTTTTTTAAATAAGTCATTTGACTGATTAGAGGCTTTGCTTTTTTCATAACCTTTTTTTTGATACATTGTCTGGATTATCTTTTGTGCTTGACAGGAACTATTTTTCAATTGTGTTTCAAGCTGTTTCAAATCTTCAAATTCATCGTATATATTTTGCAGTTTTTTTTGCTGTTTTATGATTGTATTTAGCTTTTGTTGTTTTATATCTATAAGTTTATTAGTATATCTTTTTTCATGTTTTTCGTATAAATATAACTCCATATTTTTTATCTCTTGTTGTTTGGGCACAAAAGGTGGCTTTGGTGGATTTTCAAGAGTTATACCAATTTTAACTACTCTTACAGATACATCCTGATTTATGTGTTTCAAGGCTTCTATTACCTTATAGTTATGATTTAGTATTATTACATTTGTTAGCTTGCCTGTAAATTCAAATTGTAAATATGTTTTATTGTATTTGTAGCTTGATTTTTTTATCAAACAAAATCTTAGAATTTTATCTTGGTTTATTATAGATATATTTTCTATATTCGTTTTGTTGATATGTTTTGTCAGCATGATATCAAATGGCGAGAGGAAATTTTTAGATTCGTATTTGGCTTTTGGCTTTTTAAATACTTCACTTTGACCGCCTGTCATATCAAAATAAAATATATTTTCATTTTCAAACTCAATCTTAAACAATTTTCTTTCTACTCTTTTGATATGATTAAGCTGCTTAAATTTCTGAATATAAGCACACAGATTTATAAGTTCAAAATACTTCATAAGAGATTATACTATAAATTTCTAAACTTTTGCATCGCTTAAAGTCAAGGCAAAAAGAATTTCACAGTTGTGTGCTTCTAAACAGCTTTTTGCTTCAAGTATAGTTAAACCAGTGGTGATGATATCATCTATCAATACAACTTTCAAGCAACTTTCGCCACTATACTCAAAGTTTCGTTTGTGTTTTTGTCTATAAAGTAAATCTTTTCCAGCATATTTGACATATTTTGTAGCCCTCAAGCTTCCATATATTGCCTTTATGTTTGGTTGCTGAAAATACTTTGATAGTATTGCTGTTTGCGAAAATCCATGTCTTGTGTGGTCATCTATTGGTATAGCAGATATTTTGGTGTCAAACTTTGGATTAAATTGTGCGAACGATATTTTTGATAACTCTTTGTAAACTCTATCGCCATGAAAATAATACTTAGAATCCACTAAATTTTTAATCTCTTCATAGTTATAAAAACTATAAACTGCAAAATTACCATCTATTAATCTTTTTGTTACAGTTGGACGCAGTAGTTTTATTTTACAAAGTTTGCAGAGTATATATAGGCTAAATTTGCCACAAGATGTGCATCTCATTTAGTTTATTTTTAGTAATTTTTTATTTAGTATCAAAACTATTTTATATCACAGCCATAAATTGAGATAAAAATATAATCAATATTATAAATACAAATGGCAATATGTGCGACTTGAATAGTATTGGCTGAATACCAAAAAATACCTGCAACACACCCCTCAAACCAAGCCAAGAACCCAAAAATGCTTTGATTAAAAGCATTATCTGAAAGTTTGATAAATTATCATCAATAACTATACCAAAATTTACATAAAAAAGATAAGCGCCACTAACTACGGCTACAACTAAAGCTTTTGGAACCAAAGCTCTTGTATAACCTTGAAAATATGAACGAACTTCAATATATCTTGCTTGCGACAAATTTTTTTGCATTTTCATCAGTATTAAATTGTCCGTGATTAAAAAGCCTGCATATATAAATACAGAAAAAATGTGTATCAAATGAATAACTACATATATCATATCAACCTTTTGTGCTCAAGTTTTGTGCATAAGTTTTGAATTGTTTTTATGTTGTGTTTTCTTGCTTTTTCCATAGCTTGATTATTTACTAAACCCAATTGAGACCATATCGTATCAATATCACCTTTACTTATACAAACATCTACAATATTTTCTATGATTTTTGCTTTTCTGAATATATCTACCATATCCACCTTATGAGGAATTTTATCTAAACTTCTATACACTTTTTGTCCTAAAATAATATCTTCTTTTGGATATACTGGATATATTGTATAGCCAGCTTCTAACAGATATTTTGCTACTTTGTGGCTATCTTTATTTTCATTTGGACTACAACCTATGATGGCTATAGATTTTGTAGATATTAAGATGTCAATCAGTTCATCATCGTTTGTGTATATATTATTTATCTCGCAGCTCATATTTTACTCCCAAAATTTAAACTTATCGCCAACTTCATTCTTTTTATAACTTCATCTATACCTATAATCCATATTATATCATATACAGATGGTGCAGTAGTTTTACCAGTCAAGCACAATCTAATTGGTTGAAAAAACAAAGGCATTTTTAGGTTATTTTCTTTTATAAATGGCACACAAACGCCTTCAATTTCCTGCGGAAAATTTAAGTTTTTTTTGTGTTTTTTTAACAATTGCATAAAACTATACAACATATCAATCGTATTATTATTGATAAACTTTTTTACTCCTTTTGTGTCGTAGTTATTTGGAGTATTTAATATATCTTCGACCAGTTGTTGTAGTTGCAATATTGTATTTGCTCTTTGTTTGCACAAGTTGATAATCTCATCTTTTTTCTCAAAATCGTATATATCGGTGCCAAAATTTTTCAGCTCTTCTAATAATCTTTTTGTATTACTTTGTTTAATATAAAAAGAGTTCAACCACAATAGTTTCTCTTCGTTATATGATGAGCTTGAACTGTTTATATTTTTTGGGTCAAATAGTTTTATCATCTCATCTAAACTAAATATCTCCTGGTCACCATTTGACCAACCTAAACGAACTAAAAAATTTAATAACGCTTCAGGTAGGTATCCTTGTTTTTTATAATCCATCACATCGGTTGCGCCATCTCTTTTAGATAGTTTTTTGCCATTTTTATTGTTTATCATCGGGATATGAAAAAATATCGGTTTATCAAAGCCCATAGCCTCGTATACTGCGAGTTGTTTAGGTGTATTGCTAATATGGTCATCTCCTCGCAAGATATCACTTATACCCATCGTAGCATCATCAATTGCTGCGACAAAATTATATGTTGGCTCACCGCTGTCCCTTGCTATTATAAAATCATCTATCTCTTGTGCTTGAAAAACTATATCTCCTTTCACTCCATCTTTGAGTATTATTTCTCCTAATTTTTTTGTTTTTATACGAATGGCAGGCTTTATATCTTGGGGAATATCTGGCAGGGTTTTTCCATATTCTGGTCGCCATGTCTCATCGTATCTAAATGTTTGTTTGTTTGTTTTTGCTTGTTCTCTATCGTGGGCTAACTCATCTTTTGTTTTGTAGCACCTGTATGCTTTACCTTCACTGAGAAGTTGGTTGATACATTTTTGATATATTTTACCTCTTTTGCTTTGAAACTCTATGTCGCCATCTTGTTCCATACCTACCCATTCAAATACTTCAAATATTGTTTTTGCCGCATCTTTGTTGTGCCTTTTTTTATCTGTGTCTTCGATTCTTAATTTAAACTTCCCTTTATTTTTTTTAGCCCATAGGTAGTTATATAAAGCGGTTCTAAGACCTCCTATATGTAAATATCCAGTAGGGCTTGGAGCAAATCTGGTCATCATCGCTCAATAGCCACCACGCCACTTCTAACAACCTCAAGAGGATTGTATTGTTGCATTACTTTGATAAAACTCATAATCCTATGAGGTTCATCTGTAGCACTGACTACGACTGCGTTGTCGGTTGCATGTAAAATGCTTCCATGATAAGCACGAGAAAGCACATCTATATCACTCAAATTTTTATCGAGTGGTATCTTGATAAGCACAGTGTCCTTTTCTATTGCATTTTTGTGTTCTGTTACTGTCTTTACCGGCACTAATTTATTTAGTTGTTTAACTATCTGGTCTATAGTTCTTGCCTTGCCATTTGTGACTATTGTAACTCTTGAAAACTCGCTGTTGGCTATAGGTGCTACTGTTAGACTATCTATATTGTATCCTCTTGCTGAAAACAGATCTACTATTCTACTAAGCACCGAATCTCTATTGACTACAACTATTGATAACACCTCGCGTTTATCTTCACTATTGTAAAAATCTTTGAAATTATTCATCGTTTATCCCCTTCTAAAAGCATCATATCATTTAGTGCATGACCGTTTGGCACCATAGGAAAGACATTTTCGTCTTTGTCTACTATCACATCTATGATAGCTGGCCTATTTGAAGCTATAGCATCTTTTAAAGCTATGTCAAATTGTGATTTTGTATGCACTTGATAGCCAACTCCGCCCATACTTTTCGCCAATAAAATAAAATCTGGCTGTGTATCAAGCAAAGTTTCAGCAAATCGCTCTCCATAAAAAAATGTCTGCCATTGCCTAACCATACCAAGTCTTCTATTATTTAATACGATATTAATAATTGGCAGCTCATATTGAAAGCATGTCAGTAGCTCTTGTATATTCATCATGATGCTTCCATCACCTGAAAAATTTATAGAAATTTTATCTTTATTTGCTCTTTTTGCTCCCATAGCATATGGAAGCCCTACTCCCATAGTGCCAAGCCCGCCACTAGTTAAAAACTGCCTTGGATACCCAAATGGATAAAACTGCGCTGTCCACATTTGGTGTTGCCCCACATCTGTAGATATTATAGCTGTATCACCCAGCATCTTGCCTGTTTGTTCTATAACCCACTGCGGCTTTATAATTTTTTCACTATCTATGTATCGAATAGGCTCTTTTTCTTTATAATTTTGAAGTTGTTTTATCCAAGATGAGTGGTCATTAAATTTGTATTCATCTGTTATTTCAAGTATCTGCTTCATGACAATATTCAAATCACCAACTATAGGATAATTTGGTTTGACTATTTTGCCTATTGTTGCCGGGTCTATATCTATATGAACTATATGTGCTTTTTTAGCAAAAACATCAAGCCTACCTGTCACTCTGTCATCAAACCTAGCTCCTAAACATATTATCATATCTGTTTCACTCATAGCCATATTTGCAGCATATTCACCGTGCATACCAAGCATACCAAATAAAAGCTTATCATCGTGGCTCAATATACCTCGAGCCATGAGAGTTTCTACTACTGGTATATTTGTTTTTTTAACAAATTTTCGTATTTCAATATAGCTATCGCTTAAAACTGCTCCGCCACCAATATATACTACAGGTCGTTTTGCTTTTGAAATATGCGACATAGCATTTTTTATTTGCCGTAAGTTGCCTTTTGTAGTAGGCTTATATGTTGGTAGTGGAAAATCTTGTTTATAATTAAACTCTGCTTTCATGTTAGACACATCTTTTGGCAAATCAATAAGCACTGGACCTGGTCGCCCTGTAGACGCTATATGAAAAGCAATTTTTAGCACTCTATTTAGATCTTCTATTTTATTTACTAAAAAATTGTGCTTGGTGCAAGACCTGCTAATTCCCACAGCATCTATCTCTTGAAAGGCATCTGTACCTATAACTGATGTCGGCACTTGTCCGCTTATAACTACCATAGGAATACTATCGGTATATGCCGTTGCCAAACCTGTGACGGCATTGGTAAATCCAGGTCCAGACGTCACGATAGCCACTCCTGTTTTGCCACTACTTCTAGCATATGCGTCAGCAGCATGCACTGCGCCTTGCTCATGTTTTGTTAATATATGTTGGAAATCTGTTTGTTTATATATCTCATCGTATACATTCATAATAGCCCCGCCGGGATACCCAAAAACTACTTCAACCCCCTCAAGAACCAAAGCTTTTATAACCATTTGCGAACCTGTGAGTATCATAAAACTCCTTTTTAGAAGTAATTATAGCCAACTATGCTTAAACCCACTATAGTGCACCTCAAAAAACTTATATTTTTTTATGGTAATTTACCAAGTATTTAAAAGATATAAAAGTGGGGTTAAATGATTGTCATTAAAGTAGTTTTTCAAGTATAGCCATACGAACAGCAACCCCGTTTGTCACTTGTTGCAACACTTTACACCTTTCGTCCGATAACATATCATCGCTTATGTCTATATTTCTATTGACAGGTCCTGGGTGAAGCAGTATTATGTCTTTATCTCCGAGTATCTCTTTAGTGACACAATAATCAATTGCATAATGTTTTGGAGTTTTATAGTAATTTTGCCCATGTCTTTCAATTTGGGCTCTCAAACTCATCACTATATCTACTTTATCTATGACATCTTCTAAACTATTCGCTTTTTCAAATATATCGTCATCTGGCATAAAACAATCTGGAGATACCAATATAGGTATGATACCAAATCGTGGCAATAACCTAAGATTACTAGAAGCAACCCTTGAGTTTTTTATATCTCCTACTATAGCTATAGTTTTATTTTCAATATCGCCATTAAAGTGCTCATGTATGGTATATAGATCAAGCATAGCTTGTGTTGGGTGTGAATTTTTGCCGTCTCCTGCATTGATTATGGGACAATCAACATATTTTATCAAGCTATCTGGCAAGCCAGAAGTTTTGTGTCTTATGACTATTGCGTCCGGTTTCATAGCATTTAAGTTCGACACAGTATCTTCCAAGCTCTCACCCTTGCTGCTTGAGCTTGTTCCTATATCCAAATTTACAACTTTTGCTCCAAGTCTTTTAGCGGCTATCTCAAAACTACTTCTTGTTCTTGTAGAGTTTTCAAAAAATAGTGTGATGATTAGCTTATCTTTGAGTTTGTCGTAGCTTTGTATATTTGAAAATATTTTTGCTTTGCTTAATATATCTTTTATTTCATCTTTTGAAAAATCATTCTCTGTGATAAGGTGGCGAATTTGTCTAACTTTCGACATATTTTTTGAGATTTCCACCCATTTCTGGGTGTTTCATTTTTTTTATGGCAGTTGCCTCTATATGCCTTATGCGCTCTCTGGATATGTTAAGCTCCTTTGATATCTCATCAAGTGTTTTATCGCTACCATCTTCTGTAAGCCCAAATCTCATTTTGATTACTGTTTGTTCTGTATCGGTTAGCTGTCCTATTATATTTTCTATTTGTAGTTTTAAATCTTCTGTCATGAGCATATCCAATGGACTTCTAAGTTTCTCATCTGTTATAAAATTGCCTAATTTTCCATCCTCTTCTTCGCCTACTGGTGTCTCTAACGACATTGGTTTTTTTGTAATTCTTAGCACTTGATTTAACTTATATTCATCTATATCAAGAAGCCGTGATAGTGTTTTAGTATCAGGTTCTTCCCCTGTTTCTTGTATATATTTTCTTGTGGTTATATTGATACGATTGACTGTCTCTATCATATGGATAGGTATTCTTATCGTTCTTGCTTGGTCAGCTATCGCCCTTGTGATGCCTTGCCTTATCCACCATGTTGCATATGTAGAAAACTTATAACCTTTTTCGTGTTCAAATTTATCTACTGCTTTCATCAAGCCGATATTTCCTTCTTGTATCAAATCTAAAAATGCCAATCCTCTGTTTGTATATTTTTTAGCAACAGACACGACTAATCTTAAGTTTGCTTTTGCCATATTGTATTTAGCTTCGCTTGCTATTTTTTTGCCTATTTTTATCTGCTCTAATATATTTTTCAGTTCATCTTCATCTATATCAAATCCGGTGTTGCTTGCCTCTTTTGTTTTGAAAAGTTTTTTTATCTCCATATAGATATTTACCATAGTAACTTCTGGCGCCATTTTAGCTACCTCTTCTTTAGACAAGGTTACAATCTTTGATAAAATTTTATCATGATTTTTTTTGAGAGTATCACTAAATAAAGGAAGCTTATACTCAAGTAGTTTTAATCTTGTATCAAAACTATCATCGCCGCTTATAGTGGTTCCAAGTGTTTTAACAATCTCGTTTATAAGTTTAGTAGTAGGACAAAGTATATTCAATCCTTGTTTCATTTGGTCTCTTTTATATGCGAAGCTCAATTTGTCAAATAGTTTAGTTGTGTTGTCTTTTGCTTTTGTTTTTTTGTATTGTTTTTCAAACTGCTGCAACTCTTTTGAAGCCTTTTCTAAGTATTTAAAATCTTTTCGGATAGTTTTTTCTCTTTTCTCAAAAAATTTTTGTTTTTTTTCTACCTTATCTAAATTATTATTGGTATCTTTATCGTTTTCTTGGGGTGTTTCTTCCAAATTGTCATAACTTTTAAAAAGTTCTTTAACTTTTCTCTCACGATTAACCAAAGGTTCTTTATAATCAAGAACAAACTGAACCAAATACGGTATAGAACAAATTGCATTTAAAATAGTGTCTTCACCTTGCTTGATTGATTTGCTGAGCTTTATCTCTAACTCTTTAGTCAAAAGTGGCACTGTGCCCATTTGTCGAAGATACATTCTCACAGGCGAATCTGTCCTGCTCCACTCTGACATCTCTTTTGAATTTAATATATCTTCTGCTCTATACTCTTGCATATCTTTTATTCGTTGAAGTTTTTTTTGTTTGATATTTTCATCTCTTTCGGAAAATATAAGCTCTCTAGAGCTGAGAAGTTTTACATTGTATAATTTTTGTAGGGCTTCTATCTTTTTACAATTTGCAAAAGTTGGCATCTTATCAAAGTTTGCGATAAGACACTCGTATGTTTGTTTGCCGTTTTTATTTTCCTTGAAAAATTTTTCTAAAAGTTTTGAAATATTTATTTTGGCCATTTGAACTCCTATATCATTTTGCAACCAAGGTTGCCTTTTGTTATGTTACCTATTTCATATGCATCTGTGTTTTGTAGAACTTTTTGTACATCATTCTTATCTACAATCCAAATAGCACCGACCCCCATATTAAACGTCCTATACATCTCTTCTTTGTTTACATATAAAGCTATTTCATCAAATATTGGCATAGATTTTATCTTATTCTTGTTTATAACGGCTGTTAGATTTTTTGGTAATACTCTTGGCAAGTTTTCTATTATGCCGCCGCCTGTTATGTGAGACATCGCTTTTATTTGTGCTTTGTTCGACAAAAACTCTTTTGCATATATACGAGTAGGCTCCATGAGAATATCGATTATATTCTTGCCTGCAAGTTTTTCATTTTGTTTTATGTTAAGTTTATCAAAAAATATCTTATTGACTAAGCTAAAACCATTTGAATGAATACCGCTACTAGGCATCGCCAATACAACATCGCCATCATTTATGTGATTCTTTCTATCTATCTCATCTTTTTCGGCTATACCAACACAAAATCCAGCTAAATCAAAATCTCCATCTGTATACATAGTAGGCATCTCAGCAGTTTCTCCACCTATCAAGGCACACTGACTTTGGCGACAACCTTCAGCTATGCCCTTAACTACTTGTGTTGCTTCACTTATATTAAGTTTGCCTGTGGCATAATAATCTAAAAAAAACAAAGGTTTGCCGTGATTACACAATATATCATTGACACACATGGCCACCAAGTCAATACCCACAGTATCAAATTTTTTGTATTTTATAGCAAGTTTTAGTTTTGTGCCAACACCGTCTGTAGCAGACAAAAGCACTGGATTTTTATATGTTTTTGGTAGCTCAAAAGCACCTGCAAACGAACCGATACCGCCTATTACTCCTTCGGTATTGGTAGATGACACCAAAGAGGTTATGTTTTTTACGAAGATGTTGCCAGCATCTATATCAACTCCGGCATCCTTGTAGGATATATTTGACATATCTAACTTTTAGGTGTGCATTTTTTTGTTATAATACAAGTAGGACAAAAGTCAAATAATCCTGCCAGAAGCGGCACTATGCCGAGATAAAACCATATATTTGATGTAGATACTCCTATAGCTATAAGAACAATACCCAAGCTTATCCTAAATTTTTTACAAAAATTTTTTATTTTATCATATTTATTCATATTTGCCCTTTTGTTGATACTTCTAAAAATAGATACTTTTAGCAAAATTTGCAGACTATATTCATTTTTAGAAGTAAGTTTAAGAAAATTTAGATATTATATCCAATTATGCTTAAAGGAACCAAAAAATATGCTAAATGAGATTAATGTTTTAAACGAGATGCTAATACATGTATCTTTTACAACCCATCAAGATCCAAAAAGAGCGCTAGTCGTAGGAGAGCACGATGCTAACTTTCAAAAACATATAAACTTTTATGATATAGATGTCGTATATGTTCGCAACCTAAATGAAGCGGCAAACAAAAAGTATGATGTTGTTTTATGTTTAGAAAAAATAGATAAAACAGATATAGAAAAAATAAACACGATGCTTCAGCCAGAGGATTCTATATTGTGTTTTCCGTCAAATGATGTGATACAAGATATAAAAATAGTTTCGCCATTTTTTTGGATAGCTATGCCTTATCATTTTTATAACTCAAATGCTATATTCGCATCTAAAAAATATCACCCTCAAGCGGATATCAGATGGAGCGTATCTGATATGATACCAGATACTGTGTATTATACAAGTGAGATACAAAATTGTTCTTTTGTATATCCGAAATATTATCATGATAGGCTAACAGGTATTGCAAAAAGATAACTTGCGATATGCCATAGCCCTAACAGGTGGCATAGGTAGTGGTAAAAGCACAGTTTGTTCTTTACTTATGGTATATGGGTTTGATATCATAGATACAGATAAAATTGCGAAAGACATTTTGAACAAAAACACAAAACAGATAGAAACTTTGTTTGGAAAAGATTATATCACAAATGGCACAATAAACAGACAAAAGTTATCTGATCTTATTTTTGAAAATAAAAAAAATAAGATAAAATTAGAAAATTTTATTCATCCGCTTATATATGACCAAGTGATAAAACAAGCGAAAATACTTGAAAAAAAAGCTACTCCTTATATAGTGGATATACCATTATATTTTGAAACACAGAGTTATTGTTTGCCAAAAACTATTTTAGTTTTTTGCTCTAAACATTTACAAATACAAAGAGTGATGAAAAGAGACTCCAGAACAAAAAAACAGGTAGAATATATCATAAACAACCAAATAGACACACAATCAAAAAAGCAGCTTTGTGATTATATGATTGATAATACAAAAGATATAACATACTTACAAGATGAAGTAAGCAAGCTAAAAAAGGAGCTTTGTAGTGCGAAATATTAGAGTATTTGATGCTACGGGGAATAATTTTGTGATAACACAAAACGATAAAGTTGCAGATTATACAAACGAAGCAAAACTTTTATGCAAAAAATATAAAACTGACGGACTTATCGTTGTCACAAAACCGACCTTTGAGCAAATATCAAAATATAAAATTGATTTTGTATGGCAATTTTACAATAATAATGGCACAACTGCCTCAATGTGTGGCAATGGCACGAGAGCAGTTGCTATGTATTATTTTAAATACATCAAGCCTAAACTAAAAATATCTTTTTTGACAGACGCAGGAGTGATAAAAACAATAATAGATAAAAATATGGTGCAAACAACCATGACAAAGCATACTGAGTTAAAAAAACCATTTCAATACAAAACAAAAACTTGGTGGATGGTAGACACAGGAGTTCCGCACTTAGTTACTATAGTCGATGATATAAAAGTATTTGATATAAAATTGGCTATAAATATGCGAGAAAAATTTGATGCAAATGTAAATTTTGTAGAAATATTATCAAGCAACAAACTGTCAGTTAGAACCTTTGAACGAGGAGTTGAAGGTGAAACTTTAAGTTGTGGCACCGGTATGGTGGCTAGTTTTTTGTATGCATTAAAGCAAAATCTTGTATCAAATGAAATTAAAGTATTGCCAAAAAGCGGTTTGCATATTTTTGTATACAAAAAAGATAAAAAAATATATTTAAAAGGAGAAGTTAGTGAACAACAAATTAGTTAGGATATTGGCGCTATTATTTATAGCCATAAGTGTGAGCGCAGGGGGCTTGCCGGATAGTTACTATAAAATAAAATCTATCAAAAAACAAAAAGAGGTATTTTTTGACATATTAACTCCACTGATAAAAAAACAAAATATGGTTATACTAAAAGATAGGGGGTTTGTCAAAAGATTTTTTAATCATTATCAAACTATGAAAAACAACAACCGTGAAATAAGCAGGCTAAAACTATTGCAAAAACAGTATAAAATAAATAATTTATACGATAAAGAAACATATCTTCACAAAATAAACACCGTTCCTACATCTATAATTATAGCGCAAGCGGCATTAGAGAGCGGTTGGGGCAAAAGTAGATTTGTCAAAGAAGGCAACAATATATTTGGGCACTGGACATATGGCAAAAAAGGTTTAATACCAAAAAGACGAAGCAAAGGAGCCAAACACAAAATAAGAATATTTAACTCACTTGCGAGCTCTCTTGAAGCATATATGAACAATATCAACTCAAATGTCGCATATAAAAAAGTGAGAGCACTTAGAGCTAAACTATTGGAAAAAGGTAAAAAAGTTGATGGCTTGGGTATATACAAAGGATACATAAACTATTCGGAGCTAAAAGGTGAGTATTTAAGGCGGCTTAAAAATATGATTACGCTTAATAATCTATTAAAATATGATAAATAACAGCAAAGAAAAGATATTTTAAATTTGTTTAGATAATATAATCAAAAAGGATATACTTATGCCGCTATTAGATAGCTTCAAGGTCAATCATACAGTTATGCCCGCGCCGGCAGTTAGAGTTGCTAAAATTATGAAAACTCCATCTGGCGATACTATAACAGTATTTGATATAAGATTTTGTGAACCAAATAAAAATCGTATGGATACAAAAGGTTTACACACATTAGAACATCTGTTTGCCGGATTTTTACGAGAGCATTTAGAAGATAATATCACAGAAGTGATAGACTGTAGCCCTATGGGTTGCCAAACTGGTTTTTATATGAGTGTTATAGGTGATGTCAAACCACAAAAAGTTGCTGATGCTTGGCAAGCCTCTATGAAAGACGTTTTAAATGTCAAAAATAAAAAAGATATACCCGAACTAAACATATACCAATGTGGTACATACAAGCTACATAGCTTGAAAAAAGCAAAAAAGATAGCAAAAAAAGTCCTAAAAAAAGATATAAAAATCATGGACAACGATAAACTTAAACTTGACGAAACCCTTTTATGAGGAGCATATAATTGAAAAACAATCTTTTATTAATACTTGTAGCAGCATCCTTGTATGCCAATACGCCAAAAGAGCCTTTCAAGGTTATTCCTAAAACAATTTGCGAGAATATATATGAAAAAAATTTGAATGATTTTGCGAGAATAGATAAAAAAAAATTTGTTGTCGAACTTTACACAAACAACTGCAAAAAAGGACGAAAGTTTTTTTGGATAGACGATAACAACAAATTAAAATCAAATTATTTAGACTTAATAGGACTATCAGCGCAAGATGAATTATACTCAAACAAAGCAAAAAATCTCATAAAAACCAAAACTATAGCTTTGTCAAAAGATAGTTTACAATACAAAGAGATTATCAATCTTGATATCGAACTTACAAATATATTTATAAAAACTATTTATTATCAGTATTATGGAAATATAGATTTTGATGATATGAAAAATGCCATAAGGCAAATCAAAAAAAAGCAAGACAAAAAAAATAAGTTTGAATGGGATTACCTCAAAAAAAAAG
>QMKX01000002.1 GCA_003643835.1 Campylobacterota bacterium | reverse complement strand
TTGTGAATTTGATATAAATAAATCCGAAGTACATAAGCTACTAAAACAACCTTTAGAACAAAAGGAACTAGAATATATTTTGCACAATAGACTTTCAGCTTCCAAAGGGCATTTTGCTTCACAGCTTTAGGTTGCTTTATTTAAATCTTTTGTCGTATTGTTTTTTTATCTCTTTCGGCCACAAATCATATATATAGTCGATTAGCGCTTGTTTTTCATCGTCTGACAACTTGTCTTTAAATGCTGGCATCCAGCCTTTAAACTCTGCTCCACCATTGTTTATAGTTCCCAACAATGATTTAGGCGAATGGTGCCATGTGTGAGCGGTACCATCTAATGGCGGTGCAGGGTAGGAGCCATTTGGAAGTGGTTTGCGCCAATCATCTACTGTGCTTTGCGCTTTGTCGCCATGGCAAATAGCACAATTGTTTGCAAAAGTTGTTTTGCCTAAAGCTATAGAGCTCTCTTTGTTTGCAGCAGTATTTCTGTCACATGATACAAACAATAACAGCGTAAAAATTATTAATACTTTCATATATTATCCTTTATAGGTGCCCTTTAGTATAAAATATTGTATAGACTAACTGAAGTTTCTACAATAAAGTCCAATTTTCACCTCTTTGATATTATACAACATATAAATAAATTTAACCCGGCATATTGTATCAAAAGTAGCGAATAGCGGTTGCTTTAGCAAACTTTCTGTGAAAACAAGAGAATCGCTTTCACGAAGTGAAATGTTTCCTGTAAAACAAGAGAATCGCTTTTTTGTGATAACAAAAAATGTTTCTGTAAAATGTTGTATTTAATAATGCCCATACAAAATAAAACCAATTTTTAGCTAAATTTTATTGAAAAACGATATAATAGAAAAGGGAAAAATATGGGTAGGAAAAGAAAGACACATACCGCTGATTTCAAAGCGAAAATGATATTAAAAAATAGAGGAGTTTGCCAATGAGCTTTGTCTTAAAAAATAAACTCTTGTTGGTATAAAACAAATGATTGAAAATTCAATATATCTAAATATCCTATTTGTAGGTGTTGCAAATAGCACTCTACTTACTATTATGCTTTTTAAAAATACAACAAACAATGAGAAATCAAACTATATATTAAGTGCTATTATTGTTTTATTTACTATTTATATCCTGATAAAATTTTTACATAGAACTGATTTTGTTTTAGACTATCCGTATTTTTTGCAAACTTATAAGCCAATAGCATTTTTGATTTGGCCTTTGTTTTATTTTTATGTCAAAAGTATGACTAACCCATTGTTTGAGTTTAAACAAAAAGAGATCATTCATATTGTGCCATTTGTAGTATATACATTGTTTCTGTTGCCATTTTTTAACTCAAGTAGTTTTGAAAAAATTTTACACTTATCGCCATCGATTCCACTGCATTATACTATTGCGATAGTGTTTCAAACGATTTTATTGATAATATATGTATCATTGTCATATAGGCTTCTAATAAAACACAAGCGATATATAAAAAATAATTTTTCTGATATCAAAACCAAAAAACTTAATTGGCTTAAAAATTTATTGATTTTATTTGCATTTGTATGGACTCTTGCTATCATAAGATTTTTTCTTGGAATTGAATATGTAGGTCATTTTATCCTGCCTCCTGTGGCACTTTCTGGTATTATTTATTTTATGACTTATTATGCTTTGATACAATCAAATATTTTCAAGGTATCAAATATTATCAATAAAAAATATAAAAATTCCAAATTGTGTGATTTGGATTTAGAAAAAAACAAACACAGGTTGCTAAAATACTTAAAAAAGACAAAGTCATATCTTGATAGCAACTTGACACTTCAGGACTTGGCAGATGAGCTTGAATTATCAAAGCAAGAGTTGTCCCAAACGATAAACACACAGCTAAAGCAAAATTTTTATGATTTGATAAATAGCCATAGAATAGAAGAAGCAAAAATCAAATTGACCAATCCAGCTACACAAACTCTAACAATCTTGCAAATCGCTTTTGAGGTTGGGTTTAATTCTAAATCTGTATTCAATACAGCATTTAAAAAACACACAAACACTACACCAAGTAAGTATAAAAAATAAAAATTTAGTTCTAATTTGTTTAGTCGGTCGATATAAAAGTAGCCCGGAGATTTTCTCATAATAAAAACTTTCCTTAAGAACCGCCCAATCTATAAGCTTATTGTTTTATCAGAGTGTTTAATTGGTTCTAATTTGTTTAGTCGGTTGATATTATTTTCTAAATATAGTATACTTATCCACTTTCATTATAAAAAATGGAAGCGTGGTTTATTGTGCCTCTATATAGTATTGCCAATATATTGAAAATTTAGGTTATGGCAACAGACAAAAGGAGTCTAAAATGAAAAAAGTATTATTAAGTTCAATGATATTATTGATGACAATAGCATCTCAAGGATATGCAAAACAATCAAGTCAGTTTGGTGGGCGAGTTGCACCAGATAGCCCAACTGTATTTAAAGCTGGCAAAAATAAAGTTTGGTTTTATAGCGAAGGGACAAAAGTCGTTGGCAATCTATATGTGCCTTCAAACTACAAAAAAGGTAGAAAATATACAGCTATAGTTGTAGTTGGTCCAAAAGGAGCGGTCAAAGAACAAACAGCTGGCATATATGCTAAAAAATTATCAAAAAAAGGTTTTGTAACTTTGGTTATTGACCACAGGACATACGGAGAAAGTGGCGGAGAACCAAGACACTATGAAAACCCTTATATGAAGATAGAAGATGTGAAAAATGCGACTAGTTATATAGGTTCGCTCAATATAGTAAATAAAAATAAAATAGCTATGTTAGGCGTTTGCAATGGTGGTGGCTTTGGTGCTGCTGCGGCCATTTATGACGGAAGAGTCAAGGCATATGCATCTGTATCTGGGCTTTTTGATCTCAGAAGTCAAATAGTAAATGGCAAGGCAGGAGACAAAGCAAATTTGTTAAAAATTATGAAACAATCTACAAAAGCACGACAAAAATATTTTGAAACTGGAAAGGTTGAATATATCAAGCAAATGCCAAATGTTGATAAAAATTCAAACCAACTAAGAAAAGAAGCTTATGAGTATTATTGCACCTCTAGGGGATTGTGTCCAAATTATGGCGAAAACAAAATGGCCGTCATGAGTAGAGATACACGAAGAAGTTTCGAGATCACAAATCAACTGTCTCTTCTTTCACCAAGACCATATTTGGCTATAGCAGGAACAAAAGCTCTAACATTAGGATTGAGCAAAGCTGCTGTAAAAAGAGCAAACGAACCAAAAGAGCTTTTTTTGATAGAAGGTGCTACTCATGTGGCTTTGTATGATATCGATAAATATGTAAATCAAGCTATCAATAAACTAGATAAGTTTTATAAAAAACTTAAGGACACCTCAAATAGCAAAAAATAAAAAATGTAATAAAAATATCCAGCAAACAAAATGGGCAACAAAGTATTGAACGCAAGGTTGATATTGTATTATTTAAGTTTTTGTCGTATAAAGCTATGAGCATAGAGGTTTTTAGAGGTGACCTATATATTTATTTAAGGATACAGCATGCTGAAACTTTGTCCCAGAGCAAGTTGTGGGGTTGTGTGAGTTAAAATACTAACGAGACATCCAGTAGTATCAACTCGCTTGCTTGAGACATCTATAACGCATCTTCGTCCTCTTCGTCTGTTCGTATCCTGATAGTTTTGGCGATATCATATACAAATATCTTGCCATCGCCTATCTTGCCTGATTTGGCATGTGTTTTTATGGCATCTATCGCTTTTTGGGCAAACTGGTTGTTACTTACTACTATCTCTATCTTTATCTTTGAGACAAACTCCACTTTATACTCAGCACCTCTATATAACTCACTTTGCCCTTGTTGTCTGCCATATCCTTTGACTTCGCTTACTGTCATACCTTCTATATTTGCTTTGATTAGGGCATCTTTGACACTTTCGAGTTTGTGTGGTTTGATAATCGCTTCTATTTTTTTCATATGTTATCCTTGGTTTAATACTTTTTCTGCGTGGATTGCTTTGTCCAAGCCTATATCTTCTGTTTCGTCATCTACTCTTGCTCCCGTTGTCACAAACGATGCTATATAATACACAACCACAGTGCCTACAAGTGTCCATAATCCTACTATGACTACAGACTCTACTTGCACAAAAAATTGTCCCAGCCTATCGCCACTTGCTTTGAGTGGTCCATCCCATAGCAACTCTTTGTCATCAATAGCCAAAAATGCAGTAGCCAGTGCCCCCCAAAGACCTGCCAAGAAGTGTATGCCAAAGGCATCGAGTGAGTCGTCGTATCGTAACTTTTTCTTCATATACACGACACCATAAAATGCCACAACTGAACCCACAATACCTAGCACAAATGACCCACCAATACTTACAAAACCAGCAGCAGGTGTGATAGCCACAAGTCCTGCTATGATACCAGAGGCTATACCCAAAAGTGTGGGTCGTTTGTATATGACCCATTCCAAAAGCATCCAAGTGATAGCTCCAGCGCTCGTAGCTATAGTAGTAGTCAATACAGCCAAACCAGCTATGGCGTTTGCTCCAAAAGCAGAACCACCGTTAAATCCATACCAACCAAACCACAACAAAGCAGCACCAAAAGCTGTAAATAGTATGCTAAATGGTTTCATAGCGATATGTGGATATCCTGCTCTTTTACCTACGAGTATAGCTAACACAAGGCCGGCTAAACCCCCGTTCATATGCACTACTGTGCCACCTGCAAAATCAAGTGCCCCCGCATCAAACAAATATGCCCCAGTTCCGCCCCATACCATATGTGCTATAGGAGCATATACTATCACTCCCCACAAAGCTACTATAGTTATCCAAGTAGAAAACTTCATACGACCTATCACAGAACCAGATGCTATAGCTATAGCGATAGCAGCAAATGTTCCTTGAAAAGTTATAAATACATATGTAGGATACGAACCACTGATATCGGTCCATTTGATACCATCTAAAAACAGATGATTAAACCCACCAAATACATTTTGCAATATAGAGTTTTCATTGACTCCAAAAGCTATAGAGTAGCCAGCTACTATCCATACCAAAAACCCTACGACAAAAGCTCCTACAACCATAGCATATGTATTTAAGACATTTTTAGATCGCGTCATACCTCCATAAAACATAGCCAAGCCAGCAGGAGTCATAAGTAACACCAAAGCAGTTGATATCATCATCCAAGCTGTATCCCCAGTGTTTAAAACATCTTCGCCAAACACAAACATAGGCAACATCAACAAGCTAAAAAACTTCATATTATTCCTTTTTGCTTATCGTATCGTATTAAGCTTAAATCACGATATATTGACTAAATACCTACCAGTGATTTGACCACTTAACATCTTGTCGTATATGGGTTTGATATCCTCCAACTCTATGTGTGTAGTAAGATTTTCCAAGATATTGTCATCTATACGAAACTCGCTTGCTATCTTGTGCCAAACCGCTCTTTTTTTCTCTATGGGGCATTGGACAGAGTCTATACCTATGAGCTTAACAGCTCTTAATATAAAAGCAAACATAGTAGTGTGTAGTTCAAATGACGCCGCTATACCACAACAAGCCACTACTCCATCATATCGTATAGCTTTCAAGCTATGTGCTAATATATCACCACCTAATGTGTCTATCATACCATCGTATTGTTCGCTTAAAAGCGGCTTTTTATTTTGTGTGTCCATATCACCTGTCAATAGCACTTCGATAGCACCTATGCTTTTCAAAAATGGTATCTTCTCTTTTTTGCTCGTTATTGCTATAGGTTCAAAGCCAAGCTTACTAAGTATCGTTATGCTTATACTGCCAACTCCACCTGTAGCACCAGAGACCAATATCTTGCCATTTTTGATGCCATTGGCAAGTAAGGCATCTACACATAACGATGCCGTGAAACCAGCTGTGCCATATATCATACTTTGTTTTTGTGATAAACCATCAGGAAGCTTGACTACCCAAGCGGCTGGCACTTTGACATATTGACTATGACCACCTTTTGTATTCATACCCAAATCATAACCAGTTACGACCACTTTGTCGCCTATGTTAAACTCTTTGGAGTTTGTTTGTGTTATGGTTCCAGCTACATCTATACCAGTGATATGCGGAAAATTTCTCGATACACCTGGGTTGCCAACTGAGCTTAAAGCATCTTTATAATTAAGCGATGAGTGCGATGAGCATATCAAAACTTCATCTTGTGTTATGGTTGGTATATCTACTTCTTGAATTGAACTTATAAATTTTTTTGGTTCGACTTGTTCCACTACATATGCTTTCATCTTGTCATTTTTCATAGTTTTCCTTTATTTTATATGTGGTATATGCACATACCCACTCATGATAACTCTCGCACTTCTACTCATAGAGGCTTTTTGAACTACAAGTTTACCGTCTACATATTCTACAACAGCACCTACTTTGAGTGTCCCAGATGGATGTCCAAAAGTTATATTGTCTGTATCTTTTTTATCTAACAAATTGTTCAATATAGTGCCTTTTATACAAGCAGCCACACCTATAGCCACTGATGCTGTGCCCATCATGGCATGATGTAAAAGTCCCATAGACAAAGCTCGCACATTTAGGTCTATATCGTCTATGGCGATTTGTTTGCCACTTGAGGTTGTGTAGCTTTGTTTTTTTGATACAAATGCTATCTTTGGTGTGTGTTGTAAAGTTTGTGCCTCTTTGATATCTTTTATTAGACCCATCTTTAGTGAGGCATATGCTCTTATAGTTTCAAATTTTTTGAGCGCCTCTTTGTCTTGATTGATATGCTCTTGTAGTTCAGTGCCTTTATATCCTAAACTATCTGCGTATAAAAACACAGTAGGTATGCCAGCAGTTATCATAGTAGTTTCAAATACTCCTATATTTGGCACTTCTATCTTGTCCACTAAGTTGCCAGTTGGAAACAAAGCTTCGGTAGGATCAACAGGACGAACAAACTCCAGTTTTATCTCTGGTGCCCCAAATGCCACACCATCAATATAATAGTCTCCTATCTCTTGAACTTGTCCGTCTTTCATCTTGACATATGATAGGATTGTTTTTTTGATATTTGCTTGCCATATTCGTATCTTGACTATACCATCTTTTTTTAAATTGTTTTTATCTATCAAGCCACTTGTGATAGCAAATGGTCCAACTGCTGACGATAAGTTGCCACAATTACCACTCCAGTCTATAAAAGGTTTGTCTATAGATACTTGCCCGAAATAATAATCCACATCATGCTCTGGTTGAGAGCTTTTACCTACTATCACTACCTTGCTTGTGCTTGAAGTCGCAGCTCCCATGCCGTCTATCTGTTTGCCATATGGGTCAGGGCTTCCTACTATTCGCATAAGTATTTTGTCTTGTAGTATTTTGTTTTGCCCCACTTCTTTTGGCAAATCATCAATACAAAAAAACAAGCCCTTGCTTGTGCCACCTCGCATATATGTTGCTTTTATTGTTGTTTGTTGTGTGTGTTTCATGACTTATGTATTTTTTACAAAATCTTTTGCAAATTTTTGTAAAATCCCCCCAGATAGATATACTTCAACTTCAGCATCAGTATCTAACCTACAAATCACAGGTATAGTTATGACCTCACCATCTTTTCTAGTCATGACAAGTTCCAACATAGCTTCCGGTTTGATATCACCAATCACTTCATAAGTTTCACTACCATCTATATCGTATGTTTCTTTTGTATCATCTTTTTGAAATTGTAAAGGCAACACACCCATACCTACTAAGTTTGTGCGGTGAATTCTCTCTATACTTTTAGCTACGACTACTTCCACACCAGCCAATCTCACACCTTTTGCAGCCCAATCTCGTGAGCTTCCTTGCCCATAATTTGTCCCTGCTATTATGATAAGCGGTTGTTTTCTACTCATATATGTCTCTATAGCTTCCCACATTCTGCTTTGTTTATTTTGGGGCATAATAGTAGTAAGTGAACCTTGTATTATGTTGCCATTTTCGTCTTTGACCATCTCATTGTATAGTTTTGGATTTGCTAGTGTTGCTCTTTGGGCTGTGTTGTGGTCGCCTCTATGTGTGGCATATGAGTTAAAATCAACTTGCGGCAATCCCATCTTCTGACAATACTCACCGGCTGCTGAATTTAAAACTATGGCATTTGATGGTGACAAATGGTCTGTAGTGATATTGTCGCCAAACAGACCCAGTGGTCGCATATTTGTCAAAGCTGGTTTGCTCATAAACTTTTCATCCCAATATGGTGGGTTGTTTATATATGTACTTTTTGTGTTCCAGTTATAAAATGGTGATATCTTTATGCTGTCTGTAGTAGTTTTAGCAAACATAGGTTCATAAACATCTTCAAACATTTGTGGTTTGACACACTGTTGCACTATCTTTTCTATCTCATCATCGTTTGGCCAAATATCTTTGAGATATATTTTTTGTCCTTGTTTATCTACACCCAATGCTTGATTTTCTATATCAAATCGTATGCTTCCAGCTATAGCATATGCTACAACCAAAGCAGGAGATGACAAAAATGCCTCTTTTACATATGGGTGAATTCGTCCATCGAAGTTTCTGTTGCCCGATAGCACGGCGGTTGTGTATATATCATTTTCTATCACCTCTTTTTGTATATCTTCATCAAGTGCTCCGCTCATACCGTTGCAAGTTGTGCACGCAAAACCAACTATTCCAAACCCCAGTTTTTCCAATTCACCTAAAAGATTTGCTTCTTTTAGATATAGTTCTACTACTTTAGAGCCAGGTGCCAACGATGTCTTAACCCAAGGCTTTGAAACTAAACCTAATCTATTTGCATTTCTTGCTAACAATCCAGCAGATACTACATTTGCTGGATTTGAGGTATTGGTGCATGATGTTATAGCAGCTATAAGCACAGCACCATCAGGCATCTTGTTTGGTTCCGTTTCATAATTTTTGACTATGTTTTGTTTGACAAGCTCATCTACTGGCAATAGATGATGTGGTTTTGATGGACCAGCAAGCGACCTTTTGACACTCGAGAGATCAAACTCAAGTGTTCTTATATATGTAGCATTTTTCAAAGAGCTATGCCATAGGCCATTTGCTTTCGCATAATTTTCTACTATTTGTATCTGTTTGCTGTCTCGCCCTGTCAATTTAAGATAATTCAATGTTTGCTCATCTATAGCAAACATAGCCGCACTCGCACCATATTCTGGTGTCATATTTGATATAGTAGCCCTATCTGCTAAACTTAAATACGACAAACCTTCACCAAAGAACTCTAAAAATGCCGATATGACATCGTTTTGTCGCAAAAATGAAGTCAAAGTCAAAGCTATATCTGTAGCTGTTATGCCATCATCTCTTTTGCCTTTTATCTCTACACCGATTATCTCTGGCAACCTCATATAAGAAGGATTACCCAGCATCACATTTTCTGCTTCCAAACCTCCTACACCAATACCTAAAACACCAAGAGCATCTACATGAGGCGTGTGTGAGTCTGTGCCTACGAGTGTATCAATGAAAGCTATACCATCGCTTATATGTATGATAGGTGACATCTTTTCTAAGTTTATCTGGTGCATAATACCATTGCCCGGTGGTATCACATCTACATTGTCAAATGCTTCTTTGGTCCAGTTGATAAAATGAAATCTATCCGCATTTCGTCTATCTTCTATCTCTCTATTTTTTGTAAAAGCATGTTCATCCGACCCTCCGCACTCAACCGCTAAAGAGTGGTCAACTATCAGTTGTGTTGGAACTACTGGATTTACTTTTGTAGGGTCTCCGCCTTGTTTGGCTATAGCTTCTCGCAAACCAGCAAGATCAACCAAAGCAGTAAGACCTAATATATCGTGAGTTACTACACGACTTGGATACCAAGGAAAGTCTTTGTCTGTTTTTTGTTCTATAAGCTGTATCAATGACTCTTTTTGTTCATCGCCTTTTGTTTTTCGTATGAGATTTTCTGCTAATACCCTTGAAGTATAGTTAAGTTTCTCAAATGAGCCCTTTTTTATATCTTCAACCGCTTGCTTTATATCAAAATAGTTTAAATCCAAACCTTTTAATTGTTTTAAATAACTGCTCGCCATTTTAATCTCTTTTGTCAAGCGGAACGAATTTTAAGTTCTCTTCACCTACATACATAGCCGATGGCCGTATTATTTTGCCATCTTCTCTTTGTTCTATGACATGTGCTCCCCAACCTGTTGTTCTTGCTATCACAAATATAGGAGTGAAAAGCTCTGTCGGTATATGCATTTGGTTGTATGAAACAGCAGAAAACCAGTCAAGATTCGGAAACATTTTTTTCTCATGCCACATAACTGTTTCGAGCTCTTTGGCTACATCATACATAAGTGTATTGTTGTTTTCGACTGATAACTCCCTGGCAACCTTTTTTATGACTACATTTCGTGGATCGCTTGTAGTATATACAGGGTGCCCAAACCCTATGATTATCTCTTTGTTTGCCATTCTTTGTTTTATATCTTTTTCGGCCTCTTGAGAGGAGCTATATCTTTGCTGTATTTTACATGCTTCTTCATTTGCTCCGCCGTGTTTTGGACCTCTTAAAGCCCCTATGCCTCCAGCCATACACGAATATATATCAGACAATGTGCTTGATATTACACGCGAAGTAAATGTGGAAGCGTTAAACTCATGTTCTGCATACAGTATCAATGATACATGCATAGCATCTATCCATGATTGGCGTGGAGGCTTTTGGTGCAAAAGATGCAAAAAATGCCCAGCTATTGTATCGTCATCTGTCACTAAATCAATTTTTTTATTGTTGTGGCTATAATGATACCAATACAATAAAATTGACCCAAATGATGATAAAAGTCTATCTGTTATTTGTTGTGCTTTTGGTTTGTTGAGGTCTTTGTCCTCTGGTTCTATACACCCTAACATAGAACACCCAGTTCTCATGACATCCATAGGGTTTGTCTTTTTCGGTAGTTGTTCTAGTGCAGTTTTTACAGCATTTGGTATATCTCTATATGAACGAAGTCTTTTTTTGTAGTTTTCTAACTCTTTTTTGTTTGGTAGTTTTTCATATATGAGCAGATATGCTATCTCTTCAAATTGGGCTTGTGTAGCAAACTCTAATATATCATAACCTCTGTAGTGCAGGTCGTTGCCATTGATTCCAACGGTGCATATAGCTGTGTTTCCAGCAGTCATGCCAGATAATGCTACTGATTTTTTTGGCTTTCTTATTGTTTGTGTGTTATGCATTTTTATGCTCCTTTGTTTGCGAAAAAAGTTTATCTAATTTTTCTTCATATGAGTGATAATCCAGCATCTCATATAGTTGGACTCTTGTTTGCATAGTATCCAAGACACTTGATTGTGTGCCTTTTTTTAAAATAGTTTCAAATACATCTAAAGCCGCTTTGTTCATAGCTCTAAATCCAGACAGCGGATACAAAACCATAGAGATACCTACACTTTTAAGCTCATCAACCGTGAACATAGGAGTAGCTCCAAACTCTGTGATATTTGCAAGCACCGGCACATCTATTTGTTTGGTGAATTCCTTATATTCTTTTAAGCTGTGTATAGCTTCAGCGAAGATCATATCAGCACCTGCTTTGACATATGCTTTCGCTCTATCCAAGGCTTCTTTTTGTCCTAAACTTGCATGTGCATCTGTTCGTGCCATAACTATAAAATCCATATCAGTTTTTGCATCAACTGCTGCTTTTATCCTATCACACATCTCTTGTTTTGATACAAGCTCCTTGTTTGGTCTGTGGCCACATCTTTTAGTAGCAACTTGATCCTCTATATGACACCCTGCTGCTCCTGCTTTGGTCATCTCTTTGACTGTTCGCGCTATATTAAAAGCCCCACCCCAACCAGTGTCAGCATCGACCAAAAGTGGCACATCGCTTCTGCTTGTGATTCGTCTTATGTCTATACAGACATCTTCTAACATAGTCATACCCAAATCAGGCAAACCATAACTAGCATTTGCCACTCCAGCACCTGATAAATATATAGCTTTGGCTCCTGCTTTTTTAGCTTGTATCGCACTATATGCGTTTATCACACCCAGTATTTGCAAAGGTTTGTTTTTTTGTAATTCATTTCTAAATTTTTTTCCTGCACTCATAAATTTATCCTTTGTTTTTGATAGGAAAACCTAAATCATTGATAGATTTTTCTATGTCTGGTAACACTGTTTTATCTTCTATAGTAGAAGGCATATTCCACTGCTTGCCATCTGCCATACTTCTCATGGTACCTCGCAAGATTTTGCCACTTCTTGTTTTTGGCAGCTTATCTACTACTGTTGCTATTTTGAAGCAAGCAACTGGTCCTATCTCTTTTCTTACAAGTTGAACTACATCTTTGATGAGTGTTTCATCGTCTATGGTAGCTCCCTCTTTCAGCACGACAAATCCCATAGGTTGTTCACCTTTGAGTTGATCGTCTATACCAATAACCGCACACTCTGCTATATCTGGATGTTTGGCTACAACCTCTTCCATCTCTCCAGTTGATAACCTGTGTCCTGCTACATTGATGACACCGTCCATTCGTCCCATGACCCACACATAATCATCTTTGTCTATATATCCAGAATCACCAGTGAGATAATACCCATCATAAAATTCCAAATACGAGCGTTTGTATCTTGTGTCATTTTGCCAAATTCCCATAAGACAACTCGGCGGCAAAGGAAGTTTAAGCACAAGATTGCCCAAGGTTCCTGCTTCACACTCTTTGCCGTCTGCATCAAGAACCTGTAGGTTAAACCCGGGCATAGCTTTTGTAGGACTTCCCGGTTTTACCTCCATAGGCTCAAGCCCGATAGGATTAGCTACAATAGCCCAACCTGTTTCTGTTTGCCACCAGTGGTCCATAACATCTTTGCTGGTTATTTTTTTTGTCCAGTGTAAAGTAGGACTATCGCATCTCTCACCTGCTACGAATATAGTTTTCAAACTACTTAGATCATATTTTTTTGCCCACTCACCTTCTGGGTCCTCTCGTCTTATAGCTCGAAATGCAGTTGGAGCTGCAAATAGTTGGTTGACTTTATACTCTTCGCATACTCGCCAAAATGCCCCAGGATCTGGTGTGCGAACTGGTTTACCTTCATATATCATAGTAGCACACCCACCAATAAGTGGTCCATATACTATATATGAATGTCCTACTACCCAGCCTACATCACTAGCCGCCCAATACACATCGCCTGTTTTTGCATTGTAGACATTGTCCATAGACCACTTCATAGCTACACAATGCCCACCATTGCTTCTTATGACACCTTTTGGTGTGCCAGTGGTGCCAGAGGTATACAAAATATAAAGAGGATCAATAGCATCTACTGGCACACAATCAACGGCTTTGGTTTTTGTCATCTCTTGTAGCCAGTCCACATCTCTATCGGTTGTCATATCGGCTACATATTGTTCTCTTTGGTATATAAAACAAGTTGTAGGCTTGTGTGTTGATAGCTTGATAGCTTCATCGAGTAGTGGTTTGTATTGTATCACTTTAGCGACCTCTATACCACAACTGGCACTTAATATCACATCTGGTTTGGCATCGTTTATTCTTATGGCTAATTCATTTGCTGCAAAACCACCAAATACCACAGAGTGAATTGCTCCTATTCGTGCACATGCAAGCATAGCAGTAACCGCTTGAGGAATCATAGGCATATATATGACAACAGTATCACCTTTTTTGACACCTTTGTTAGCTAACATTCCTGCTGTTTTTGCTACTTCATCTCTCAACTCATAGTAAGTGTAAATCTTTTTTGTATTTGTCACAGGGGAGTCATATATGAGAGCATTTTCGCCACCTCGTCCTTGATCTATATGGATATCCAAAGCATTGTAGCAAGTGTTCATCTTGCCACCTACAAACCATCTATAGTGACCATCTACGATATCAAGCACTTTGTCCCACTTTTGATACCAGTGAATTTTATTGGCTTCATTTGCCCAAAATTTTTCTGGATTTTCTATAGATTCTTTATAAACTTCGTCATATAACTTTTTCATTTTATCTCCTTTGATTTTGTATGTTTAAAATTATAACAAAATAGTTTTAAACTTTGTGCCTAAATATGCTTTGAACAATTTTTAAGATACATTTGTTATAGTGCAGTGTAAATAAAGGAGTATTTAAGATGAAAAAAGACCTATTTTCGCACAAAGCAAGCAAGTACGAACAAAACAAAAACAGAGTTCAAAATGTCAAAAATATAGCCAGAGCTATAACAAAAAGTATAAACTTCAATAACTCAATGGAGATTATGGATTTTGGTTCAGGAACTGGTTTGTTGTTGGAACAAATCGCACCATTTGTGAAAAAAATCACAGCAGTTGATATGTCACCATCTATGAACGAACAACTCAAAAATAAAAAAGATATGATAGGTTGTGAGTTAGATATATTACAAATAGATTTATCAAAAGAGAAACCAAAACAAAAATTTGACGCTATCATATCATCTATGACTATACACCATATAAAAGACACAAAAAAACTCTTGAACGATTTTTATGATATGTTAAATAAAAATGGAGCTATAGCTTTAGCTGATTTAGAAACAGAAGATGGAAGTTTTCATACAGAAGATACTGGCGTGTTTCATTTTGGTTTTGACAAAAAAGAGATACAAAAACTCACAAAACAAGTGGGCTTTAAAAATGTTGCCATACAAACAGTAAGTGTAGCAAAAAAACCTTATGGGGATTATGCTATATTTTTATTGACAGGTGTAAAATAATCAATTCAAAAAGAAGTTAAATAATATCTAAAGGCGAATAAAGTCAACCAAAATTTTCTTTCAAATTGTCAAAAGTATCTGCTTGGACAAAATTTATATCAGCAGCAGTTTTGCCACATATTGCCCAATGCATTTTGTTCTAAACAGTTGCACAAAACTGTTGAGTTGTGAGACTATTTTTGTCATAATAGGCACTCAAGGCATAAATATCTGTGATTTTTTGATAAAATATTCTCTCACTTAATCGTATCTCTCGTATTCGCTCCAACTGCTCATCAAAATAATCTATACCAAAATGATGAACCCTCTTCAGTCTCTCATCATCCATGGCAAAACCTTTGATGATATATTCACTCAATATACCTGTAGCCCATTTTCGAAACTCTGTCGCCCGATGAGAATTTACTTTATAACCTACAGCCGTGATAGCCTGTAGGGCATAATACTTACTTTTTCGTCTGACTTGTCTGTCACCCTCTTTTTGAACTTGTAAAAAATCCTTACAAGTTGTATGCTCTAAAAGTTCTTGCTCTTTGTAGATATTTTTTAGATGAGAGGTGATATTTTGTGGTGTTGTCTCGAAAAGTTCTGCTATCTTTTTTTTGTGTTAGCCACAGTGTTTCATCTTCAAAAAGCACATCTATATTTATCTTTGACTTGTTTATCTTAAATATCACAAAATTTGGAAACTCTTGCATAGTTGTATCTAGGACTTTTGTTTTTGACATATTTCTTGTCCTTTAAATATATTTAATATTGAGATTATGGCATTGTTTTTATATTTTAAACTACTTTCAAATTGTATTTTCATTTAATCACTTCCTATCAAATCTAACTTCTTGATATTTTTATCTTTTAAAAGTATTTGTATCTGAGATATGGCAACCTGGTTTAGCTTAACTATTCTTGTAGATTGAGACATCCCCTCACTGACAAGATGGGCATTTAGCGACTCTAGATTTGCCAAACATACAAGCTGATATACATTTGCTTCATCTCTTATATTGCCCTTATTTTTAGGATTGTTGTCTCTCCATTGTTTTGCTGTTGTTCCAAATAGTGCTACATTTAAAACATCTGCTTCGCTTGCATATATAAAACTTATTTGTTGTGGTATTAAACTTTTTGGAATGAGATTTTCTTTGATAGCATTAGTATGAATTCTATAATTTATTTTTGTGAGATTTCTTTTTATATCCCAACCGAGCTGTCTGAGTTCCTCTTCTTTTAGCCTTTGAAACTCTTTGATCAGATACAGCTTAAATACAGGGTTAATAGCTGATGCAAATTCAAAAGCTATATCTTTATGCACATAAGTTCCCCCATATCTTCCAGCTTTTACTATTAGACCCTTGGCATTTGTTTTCTCAATCCACTTTCCAGGACTTAATACAAAAGATGGCAAACCAGCAGACATTTTAAAGTGGTCAAATTCGACCACTTTAAAATCAAAATTATACATTTTCTCCCAAGTACCTATAAACTCTAAGGTTCCTCTATTTCTAATCCAATTTTTTATAATATCTGCTGCTCTTTGTTCACCATCTTTACTATTTGCAATATCAGTCAAAGATATATAGTCTTCTTTGTTTTGCTGTATGATTGTGATATCTTGCTCTAAAACTTTTATTTTTGCCATTAGGTTGCCCTTTCATATTTACGATAAAAAGTGTTCGTCTCATTAAGTGTAAAATACTGCTCAAATTTGAATTGGTCGGTCAATGACTGGCTTTTTCTATAATCTCTAACTATAGCTTTTATTGTTTTTTTTATACCACTATATATTATGGATATTGCTTTGTCTAATAAGATATTGTTATTTTGAATTTTCATTATTATTTATCATCCTCGACATCACTATAAGGCAACTCAAGAGCCTTTACATTTCCTATGGCATTGCCGGCTATACCTTTTATAGACCCATACATGCCTGTAGTATTTTCGAGAACCTTATCTATTTGCTTATCTCTCTGCTTCCAAATCCTAGCCATAGATCGCTTTTCAGTTTCTAAGTCGGTTTTCATAGTTGTAAAGCCCTCAACTATATTTAATAATGAGCTTATAGCACTATTTTGGTAGTTTAAATTACTTTCAAATTGTATTTTCATTTTTTACCAACTTTAAAGTCATCTTTTAAAAAACTTACTTTTTTATCTTTCATTATGCTCCAATGGTCTTTTAAATCACTCTTTTTCAAAACCTCATATACAAAAACCCAGTATTCATCTATATCTGATAGTAATGATTTTGCAAGGATTTTATATTTTTTTCTTACTTTGGAATGGTTAATAAATTTTTCATCATGCAAGTATGCTAATAATAGTAGAATTGTATCATTTGAATATTCAACTTTCTCAAATAACTCTTCTTTTAGTAAAAAGTTGTATTTTAAGCTAAAAAATAAAGCATAGCTCATAGCTTCAAATAGTTTTCTTTTATTTCCAAGCTCAAAAATATCAAGTGAAATTCTTTTAATTCGATTTGTATCTATTTTAAATATTTCAAAAATCTTTTTATCTAGTATAGGGATAAGATAGGGATATAGAATTACTAAATGATGAGCAGTATCTGTAAAATATTCTTTTGCACCTTTTGACATTGGTTTCTTTGATAAAACTTGAATAGCATAATTTAAAATTGCACTGTTTTCTTTATTGTTGAACATTAACTCAAGGGCAATATCTAAGTATGCTCTAACTTCTTTTAATTTTAGCTTATCATCTTCACTATGTGGGAAAACAAAAGAATTAAGTTTTCTTACCCAAGATTCCCTTGAAGCTTTTGGTAATTTTTCAATTTTCGTTTTTTTGTGATTAAGGGTTAGTCCATACTTCTTTAATTCGGATGATAAATCAACTAAAAACTGTTCAGCATCTTCTTGATTGTTTACATAACAAATATAGTCATCTACTTTTCTAATATACTTATATTCCTTTTTCCATAATTCATCATCAACAGCTACTAAAATAATTTCTGAAATTAGATTTGATGAATGACTTCCTATTAGAATTCCATGAGTTTCATCTTCTTTTACTTTTCTTGTATATTCATCTATTTTATTAAACCACTCTCCGCTATACAAAGGAGTTGATTTTAATTTAGCAACCTTTTTACCAACTAATGCCCAAGGTATAGAATGCGTGTATATACTAGGAAAATAATTGGAAATATCTGCTTTTACAAGATAATTTTTTCCAATTAGTAATTTAGGTTCAGGATAATCGTCTTTACAAAAGTTTGTGTGGTTCATTTCGAAAAGATGGTCTTGAACTGATGACTGATAATCATCTAAATCTATATCATCTAAATCTATATCATATAAATTATCATAACAACTACTCATTATCTCTAACGCACCATCAATTTTTCTAATATGTATTCTACTAACTTTATGAGTATGAAGTTTAGTTTTTTCGTGAAAATATTTAAGTAAATCGTCCCAATAATCCGATAAAATTTTACATTGATAATAATATGCTACTGGTTCTGGAATAGCAAAAACTCTTGGAACATTTATATTTCTCATACTTTCATAATGAATATAATTTTTCTTTTTTTTTGAAAAACCAGTTGTATTAGAAGTGTCTTTACAAAAATATAAAAAGTTTTCAGACGTAAGAAAAGGAGGAATTTTATCTGCAAATAAACCATAACCTAATAATCCATCAAATAATTCTTGGCGTGTTATTTCCTTGAGACAGCAATAATAGTTTTTTTTTCTATTCATACATTCTAATTCCTCAACAAGATTTTGATTTAATTGCTCAAAATCCATCATCATATACACTCTATCCAATCAGCTCCGTTGTCTTTCAAGATACAATATGTATTTGTCTTGACGACAGTATCATCAAAGCAACTATCTCTAAATACCACTCTCATAGTTTTGGCTCCAAACTCTTTTTTGAGCTTCGCTATACCATGCACCACATCTAAACCTATGCCACTATCAAGACACACAGCCAACAAAGCGAAGTTTGCCTCTTCGTCCTCATCCATAGGCAATATGTTTGTCTGGTATCGTATGCATCTTACTATCTTGTCGTTTATCATCTTGACCTTTTTGTAGTAGTTTGAGCACCTCTAAGTTGTTGTCGCTCTCTATGTATAGATTTTGTGTAGTGTCCCACTCTTTGCTCTGCTCTTGGCACGGTCGCAAAGTCCCTGTAGATGGTGCATGGGCTTGTATTCTATCCATATTTTTGCCGTTCCATGTGGTGTTGTATCGCTCGCCTCTTGGGTTTTTGTCTATATGTTCGCCTAACTCTTGGCGAAGTTTTTTAAAATCTATCTTGCCCTCACTAAACACTTCTGGGAAAATCTGCTTTAGTTTTTGTCCGTTGTCGTCTACTAAGTCCATACTTTTGCCTGTGAGTTTATCTATATATCGCCTTTGGTGTGATTATAACAAAACTTTCTTAATATTGTGTAGATTGTGACCGTGTGGTCGATTTGTCTCGTCTTAACTTGTTTTTGATAGATATCAAAGGCAAGTCAGACAAGACACAGACCAAAAGTCTGGTCTGTATAGAAAGGAACTAAAGATTAGTTTCCTACGACTACATTTTTTGGTCTTGCATGAGAAAATATCCCAGCAGGAACTTCTAGTTTAAACTCTTTCACTACTTTTAGTGTTTTTGAGTCTAGTATCACAAGTTTGTTGCCAAAATATCCGGCACTTACATATAGATATCTACCATCTGCTGTGTATTCAGGAAAATGAGAGTGACCTCCCACATCTACAGTCTTGGCTACTTCTAGAGTTTTTTTGTCTATAAATTGGATTTTCCCTACTCCACCTCTGTCGCTTATAATATCTATAGCTATGTATGGGGCATTTGGGTTTGCTGCTGGTGATTCTGATCCGCCTGCTACATCTATTTGCTTGATGACTTCAAAAGTTTTTGCATCAAATGCAGTCACTACAGTCTTTTTGCAACTTTTTGCGCTACCAAAGTTGGTGCCAAATCCTACAAGTCGTGAACCTATTTTTGTGATAGCACCAGATCCTGTGTGAGGCACACATCCTGCTGGTATGTCTTTGATGACCTTTTTCTTGTCGAAGTCTATCACTGCTAGTTTGTTGTCGTCATAGGCAGCTATGATAAGCTTTTTGCCGTCTGGTGTCAACATAGCATCGTGCAAGTGTCGTCCTACATTTTTGATCTTTGTGACAGGTAGTGATGCTTTGCTAGTATCCATAATCCAAACTTGACCTGACATCTCCAATGCGATAGCCACATAATTTTTGTATGGAGTTGCGGTGATGCTTCCAGAGTCAGACTCTATCATCTTGCCTTCTAGATCTTCACCCTCTAGCTTCATGATCTTCACTGGCAACAATGTTTTTGCATCTAGTACAGCTACTGTATTTGGTATAAACGAACCAGTGATGACATATTTACCATCAAATGATACTGCCAGAGACGGTCCTGTATATCCTACTTTTATACTTCTAACTGTTTGCATAGAATACAAGTCAACTTTAAACAATCTTCCGCCGTCTGTTTTGATATAAGCCCATCTTTCATGGCTTGGATCGAAGTTTACTATGTGTGGAGCTTTTCTCGTATAAATCTCTCCTGCTCTTTGGTTTTTATGATTATAAAATACCACTTTAGAGTTTTTTCCATTTGAGTAAGTTCCACGGCTAGTAACTGCCATCAAGTCTTCCATCTTTCTGATATCAAAGATAGGGCTTTTTGGCAACTTTGTTTCATCTGCTATATTGATCTCCAAAGAGTTTATCATATCCCTTTTACTCCAAGACAGATTTTCTTTTGGATAATATTTGACTAACATAGCCAGAGATTTGATCTGCTTTTTGCTAAGTCTATGTTTCCAAGCTGGCATCAAGCTTTTCAAGTTTGAACTTTCGCTTATCATAGCTTCTATCGCAGATACTGGAGTATCTTTGTATTTTGCACTATTTAGAGCAGGTCCTATAAACTTACCTCTATCAGCTCCGTGACAAGTGGCACAGTTTTCAACAAAAAGCGAATCTACACTTGCTTTGTCAAATCCTGCTTTTTCTAGCTTGCCAGCTTGAGCTGCTTGAACTAAACCTACCATCAACACAGCACACCCTACTATAGAAGTAAATTTTGATTTACCCCACGACTCATTATTTTTCATAATTTCTCCTTTTTCGTATCAGTATAAATTTTATGGCTATCTTGCCACAACCAACATGTCTCTTATCTAAACTATGAAAATAGATAAAAGTTGTCTATTATAACATAAATATATTAAATGGTGATCTAAAATATCACTTGAACTTAAAAAAATAAAAATTTGTTAAATTTATATTGTTTAGATATAATCATATTCAAATTTTAAAAACAAAAAGGACAACAACAATGGCAAAACATCAATTTCAGACAGAAGTAGGGCAGCTACTTCATCTCATGACACACTCGCTTTATTCGCACAAAGAGATATTTATACGAGAGCTTGTATCAAACGCAAGCGATGCTATAGACAAGCTAAACTATTTGCGACTTACACAGGAGAAACTCAAAGACGACAAGTGGACCGGAACTATAAATATAAAGATAGACGAAAAAGATAGCTCTATAACTATAGCAGACAATGGCATAGGCATGGATGAGGCAGAACTTATAAGTTCAATTGGAACTATAGCCAAATCAGGCACCAAGTCATTTGTCGAAGCTATGAGCGGCGATGCTAAAAAAGACAGCAACCTCATAGGTCAGTTTGGTGTCGGGTTTTATAGCGTGTTTATGGTAGCATCGAAAGTAGATGTCATATCAAAAAAGGCAGGACAAAAAAAAGCATACAAGTGGTCAAGCGATGGAAGTGGCGAGTTTGATATAACAAGCTGCACCAAAGATAGTGAAGGCACTGTCGTGTATATCAAGCTAAAAGATGAAGAAAAAAGTGACTACACCTCAAAATATAAGGTCCAAGAGGTAGTCAAAAAATACTCAAACCACATAGCATATCCAATATATTTGAACTATCAAGAAGAGGTTACACAAGAGTTAAGCGAAAAAGAGAAAAAAGCAAACGAAACCAAAGACGAAAAAGACAAGATCAAACCAACTACAAAACTGAAACAAAAACGAGAACAGATAAACGAAGCCAAAGCTTTATGGACACAACCAAAAGCCAAACTAAAAAAGCAAGAGTATCAAGACTTTTACAAAACATTATCGCACGATAGCGACGAACCTATGGCATATGTGCATACCAAAGCAGAAGGGGTCAATAACTACACGACACTTTTTTATATACCAAAAAAAGCACCTATGGATATGTATAGAGTAGATTATAAACCAGGTGTGAAACTATATGTCAAGCGAGTGTTTATCACAGATGATGAAAAAGAGCTACTACCTACATATTTGCGATTTGTCAAAGGCGTGATAGATAGCGATGATTTGCCTTTAAATGTCAGCCGTGAGTTACTCCAAGAAAATAAAATCATGGTAAATATCAAACAATCATCGATCAAAAAGGTTCTAAACGAGATAAAAAAACTATCAAAAAAAGATGATATTTACAAAGAGTTTATAAGCCAATACAACCGCCCACTCAAAGAAGGAGCATACCAAGACTACACAAACAAAGATATGATAGTAGAACTTATAAGATACAAATCAACCAACGATGACAAAATCCTGACATCGCTTGAGGATTATAAAAGTAGGGCAAACACAGACCAAAAAGCTATATATTATCTAATAGGCGACAGCGAAAATATGCTAAGAAATTCACCGCTGCTTGAGAGTTATACCAAAAACAAAATAGAAGTACTGATACTTGATGACAAAGAGATAGACGAAGTTGTGACACCATCGCTTGGAAGTTACAAAGAGTGGGAGCTTAAAGATATATCAGCAGTAGATGCTCCAGAGACTAAAAAAGATGAGAAAAAACAAGAAAAAACAAAAAAAGAGTTTGAACCTTTGACTAAAAAAATCAAAGATATACTTGGCGATGAGGTAAAAGAGGTGCAAATCACAGATAGACTTGACAGCTCACCATCATGCGTAGTCAAAGACCCAAATGACCCTATGGCACAAATGGCTGGTATGATGAAAGCTATGGGACAAGAGGTGCCTGTTTCACCACCAATTTTGCAAATAAACCCAAACCATAAGATACTAAAGTCATTGAATGAAAGCAAAGATAAAAAACTTATAGAAGATATATCGCACTTACTTCTTGACCAAGCAAAACTAAGCGAAGGACTTGATATCAAAGATACAGTATCGTATATAAATCGTATCAATAGTATGTTAAGTAGAGTTATAGACAAATAGTGAAAAAGCTCGTAGGTTTTGTGACAGCAAGTTTGCCAAACCTAAATTTCACTATTGATTTGGTGTCAAGTATGGCAGAAGCTGGTCTTGATATCGTAGAGATAGGAGCGCCGTTTAGCGACCCAGTAGCAGATGGCAAGATCATAGAGAAAGCGAGCCAAGAAGCCATAAAAGCAGGCTTTAAATTTGATGATATTTTCAAAATATGCAAACAAGTATCAAACAAAATAGATACATACACAATGGGATATGCAAATATGTTTTATAGATACGGTATAGAAAACTACATAAAAAAAGCAAATAGTGTTAATATCAAAGGCACGCTTATACCAGATATGCCATTTGAAGAAGCGATAGTGTATCAAGATATACAAAAGCGATACGGCCATAAGTTTATAGATTTTGTAGCTCCTACTGACGACAAGAGAAGGATCAAACATATTTTACAATATAGTTCAAACTTTATCTATCTTGTAGCATATGCCGGCATCACCGGACAAAACAAACAAACAGACCTATCACAAACTATAGCAAATATACGACAAACTACTGATACACCTGTGTATTTAGGCTTCGGTGTAGATGAAAACAATGCCAAAGAAAAGTCACAAAATGTAGATGGAGTTATCGTAGGAAGTGCTTTTATGAGAGATATTCTTGATGAAAGTTTGAACTTTAAAGAAAAGTTGGATATAATTTGTAGCAAAACAAAAAAAATAAAGGAGCAAATATGCTAAAAAGATTAAGTTTAATCATCGCAGTAGTCGCACTGTTTATAGGCTGTGCCAAAATGGACAAACAAGGACGAGGTCTCATAGTGCCAATACCTATGAAAACAATCAATGAAAATGTGAAGAAAAATTTTCCTATGGACAAAAAAGTAGGTGAAGGTATGTTCGGTGGAGTAGTTACATTGCTTGACCCAGTAGTAGCAGGAAAAAGCGGCTCTGACAAATTGGCTATAGGTTCGAATTTTTCTTTCAAAACTTCTTTGTTGCCACAGGTTATCAAAGGTGGAGTATCGTTAGCAAGTGGTATCAGATACGAAGAATCATCTAAATCTTTATATTTAGACAACCCAGAAGTCCAAGAGATGACACTTGGCAATACAAAATTGTCAAAATATATCTCAAAAGAAAAAAGAGAGATGATCACGGGACTTTTGGTAAAAGCACTCAAACAAGAGAAAATATATACTCTGGATAAAAACGATTATAAAACTGGTTTCGTCAAAAGTGTGCAAGTAAACGATGGTAAAGTAGAAGCCATAATCGGTTTTTAGCGTAGAAAAAAGCGGGGTTTTATCGTGTTTGGTATGGGTTTTATGGAGATATTGTTTATAGCTGTCATCGCTATAATTGCTTTAGGGCCAGAAAAACTACCAAATGCTTTGGTGCAAATGGCCAAAACATTTAAAAAAATCAAACACACAATTGAAGATGCTAAATCATCGCTTGACAACGAGCTTCATATATCACAGATGAAAGAAGAAGCTTCAAGCTTAAAAGCAAACATACACAACACAACTATGAGCTTAAATAGCGGTATGGACAATATATTAAACGATGATATAAACAAACCAAAACCTAAGAAAAAAGCAAAAAAACAGGAAAAAATTGATTTCAAAGATAAAGACGAGAGTAAATAGTGTTTGACAATATCAAACCACACTTGGCGGATTTGAGAAAAAGACTGACTATATCACTACTTGTGTTAGTAGTCGCATTTTTTGCTTGTTTTGCTATATACGAACCGATACTAATCTGGATGATGGTGCCAGTAAACGAAGTATTGCCAGATGGTTCTCATATGGTTGCTATTGAAGTGCAAGAGACATTTTTCACTGCACTCAAAGTGGCATTTTTTGCTGGATTTATAGTGTCTTTGCCTATAATTTTTTGGCAGTTTTGGTTGTTTGTAGCTCCGGGACTATACGAAAATGAAAAAAAGTTTGTCATACCGTTTGTATTTTTTGCTACTTTGATGTTTTTAACCGGTGCTAGCTTTGCATACTATATAGTAGTGCCAATAGGGTTTGAATTTTTGATAAACTTTGGCAGCACAGTAGTAACCGTGTTACCAAGTATCGGAAAATATGTTGGGTTTTTTACTAAACTATTGTTTGGTTTTGGTGTGGCATTTGAGTTGCCTGTGATTACATTTTTCTTAGCAACCGTAGGGTTGGTTACAGACAAAACCTTGACAGACTTTTTTAGATATGCTATCATTATGATATTTATATTGTCAGCACTTTTAACCCCTCCAGATGTCTTGACCCAATTTTTGATGTCAGGGCCACTTATTTTGCTATATGGTGTATCTATCCTCATAGCCAAAGCAGTAAATCCACACAAAGAAGAGGATATAGAACAAAGTAGCGAGCAAGAGTATTAGTTTTTTCACCTCCTCATATGACTTTAATTTGCCTTCACGTTGTATCGCAAACAAACCAACTAAAAGAGCAGACGATGCAAAACTACTGATATACGACAGACAAACAAAAAAAACAACACACGAGATTTTTAAAAATATCTTAAACTACTTGCCAGACAATTTAAGCGTATATCTAAATGACACCAAGGTAATCAAAGCGAGAATTTATGGTATTAAACCAACAGGTGGCAAAATTGAGTTGCTGGTGATTAGATATATAGATGATACTAATTGTTTGGTGTTTATCAAAGGCAAAGTAGCTATTGGTGCGAAACTTGTATTTCAAGACAACCTATACGCAATAGTTTTAGATATATCAAAAGATGGTAGTAAAATAGTGCAGTTTTATCAAGATAAAAAAGTAGTGTTATTTGACGAACTTGTGAAAATACTTGATAAAATAGGGCATATACCCTTGCCATCATATATCAAAAGAGATGATGATATTGATGATATAAAAGATTATCAAACTATCTTTGCCAAAACATATGGGGCAGTAGCATCGCCCACTGCTTCACTACATTTTAGTCAAAATTTGTTTGAAAAGTTTAAACAAAAATTTGATATAAACTATCTTACTCTTCATATAGGTGCTGGCACATTTAAACCTGTAGATGTTGAAGATATAAGAGATTTTAAGATACATAAAGAGTGTTATGAGATACCTCAAAGCACTATAAAATCGCTAAATAACAACAAAAAGTTGTGTGTAGGCACAACAGTTGTGAGGACTTTGGAGTATTATAACCAAAACAAAAAACCACAAGGATTGTGCGATCTGTTTTTGCATCCAAATAACCCTCCACAAATAACTGATATGTTTCTTACAAATTTTCACTTGCCAAAATCTACTTTGATTATGCTTGTGGCGTCATTTATAGGAGTTGAAAAAACTATCAAGTTATACAAAGAAGCTATCAAACAAAACTATCGTTTTTATTCTTATGGTGATGCTATGTTGATACTATAGTTGGCTTTAAAGATATTTATGTATAATGCCTCTATGACAACAAACGACAAATTTAACTACCAAGATATCAATGACAACTGTATCAAATGCGGAAAATGCAAACCAGTATGTCCTATATTTAGTATCACAGGCGATGAAACCCAAAGTCCCAGAGGGTTTATAGATTTGCTTGGAGCTTACAAACAAGACAGGTTGCATATAGACAAAAACACTAAAAAGATATTTGAAAGCTGTTTTTTATGCACCTCGTGTGTAGAGGTTTGTCCAAATAGTTTGCCAACAGATATGATCATCGAGCAAGTTCGATACGATATCAAAAAAAAGTTTGGTATATCGTGGTATAAACGACTCTTTTTTTATTTGCTACGACATCGTAAGATTATGGATATAACTGCGAAGTTTGGTTTTGTATTTCAAGCTTGTGGTTTAAAGATAGACAACCAAAAAGAAGGTGCTAAATTTAGATTAAACTTACCTATAAAGTTTATAAAAGATAGGACAATACCATTTGCGAAAAAAGTTTCATTTTTAAACTCACACGACGAGTTTATACAAAACTCAACATCACCAAAACCACAAAAAGTTGCTATATTTATAGGTTGTATGGCAAACTATTCATACACAAATATCGGTAAAAGTTTGCTTGAAATTTTAAAATATCTCAAGATTGATGTGATGATACCCAAAAAACAATTATGTTGCGCAGCCCCTGCGTATTTTACAGGTGATTTTGAGACAGTTGATTATCTTGTCAAACAAAACATAAACTATTTTGAGTCGATTATAGATGATTTTGATGCTATTGTTATACCTGAAGCAACTTGTAGTGCTATGATTAAGCACGATTGGCAGCACTATTTGCACGACCAACCTTCGTGGCAAAAAAGAGCCAAAAAAATCACCTCAAAAGTTCATATGGCTACAAAGTGGCTTTATGACAACACCCAATTAAACGATATTCTCAAACAAAACAGCGATATAAATTTGTCTAAATTGGCTATAACATATCATGACTCTTGTCATGCCAAAAAGATCCAAGGCATATACAAAGAACCACGAGAACTTCTAAAAAATAGCTACAACATAAAAGAGATGGAAAATGCCGATAGTTGTTGTGGTTTTGGAGGTGTATCTATGCAAACATCAAATTATGGTTATGCAAAACAAATAGGCAGAATAAAAGCAGATAACATATTAAATACAAAAGTAAATATAGTAAGTGCCGAGTGTAGTGCTTGTAAAATGCAAATCACAGATGGTTTAGGACGAAGTAAAAACAATGTAGTGTTTAAAAATCCTATAGAGTTGATAGCCCAAACATTAAAAGATAAAAAAGTTTGAAAACCGCCATAATAGGAGCAGGGGCATCTGGGTTGATATGTGCTATAATCGCAAGTAGATTAGGCAAAAATGTAGTGCTATTTGAGAGACAAGACAGTTGTGCAAAAAAATTAAACACCACAGGCAATGGCAGATGCAACTTGACAAACGAAAAGATAGAATCACACCAATACAACAATAAAGAGTTTGTGAAAAAAATATTTGATATATTTGGATTAGATGACACTATCAAGTTTTTTAAGTCTATTGGGTTAGAGTTGATACTTGACAAAAAGCCACACAGATTGTATCCTAAAACACTGCAAGCAAAAACTGTGTCAAAACTTTTATCTCTTGAGATAAAAAACTTAAACATACAATTAAATTACAACACAACAATCACAAATATCACAAAAGAAAAGAATATGTTTTTATTAGAAACTTCAAACAATATCTTATACAATTTTGACAAGGTTGTTTTGTCTACAGGCTCTATGGCACATAAATTAGGAGCTACAATTGGCTATGAAATAGCTTCAAAACTTTCTCACAATATCATAAATACAAAAGCAAGTTTGGTTCCACTTTTGTCAAATAACCCTCTTTGCGTTATGTTGTCAGGCATAAAAATAGACACAAAAACAACGATGCTTATAGACGACAAGCCAAAACATATTGTCTGTGGCGATCTATTGTTTACAAACTATGGTTTATCTGGGCTGGCTATACTTGAACAAAGTAGATTTTTGCGACAATACAACACTCAAGATATCTCTATAGTGGTAGATATTTTTCACGAGTTTAGTGAATATGAACTGATAAATTATCTAAAACATAGAGCAAAAATATTTCAAAACAAAACAAACAAAGAGTTACTTTTAGGTTTGGTTCATGAAAAGTTTATAAGCATAGTATCACACAATGATAACTTATCCACAATAGCAAAAAAACTAAAAAACATCGAATTTAAAATAATAGGCACAAGAGGTTTCAAGTATGGCGAAGTTTGTAGTGGCGGAGTTGATATCAAGGAGATAGATACAAATACCCTACAATCAAAAAAAGTGAAAAATCTGTATTTTTGTGGCGAACTTCTCGATATAGATGCCAACTGCGGTGGATTTAATTTGCAGTTTGCTTGGAGTAGCGGAGCAATAGTAGCACAAAGTTTATGATATTAGACCTGTTTTTCCCATATTGTTCCATCTTTTGTATCTAAAATATTGATCCCTTCTTTGGTTAGCTTATCTCTCACATCATCAGCTATTTTGTAGTTTTTTTCGATTTTGGCTTTATCTCTTGTGTTTATAAGTTTTTCTATTTTTCTTTTTTGTTCTTCGCATATACCAAACTGAAAATATCTATATGGGTCTTGATATCCAATACCTAATATCTTTTCTATATAATTAAATTTTCTTTTGATATCAAGTTTTAATTCGTTGTTTTTTGGTTTGTCTTGAAGTTTTTCAAAACTTTGAGCTACAAATATATCTAAAGCTACTAAGGCTTTAGAACTATTCATATCGTCGTGTAGTGAGTTTTGTATATCTTGTATCACTTCTATATCATTTGACGTTATATTATATACCAGTTTTTTCAGGCGATACAGTCTATCTAATCGTTTTTTGCTTGATGTTAAACCATTTTCGCTAAAGTTAAAATCAGTTGCATAGTTGGTGCCAAGCATATAAAACCGCACCACTTCACCTTGATATTTTTTTAATACATCTTTAAAATAAAAGCTATTGCCAAGTGACTTACTCATCTTTATGCCATCGGTGTTTACAAATCCATTGTGTATCCAGTATTTTGAGAGCTCTTGACCGTGGCAAACTCTTGTTTGCGAGGCTTCATTTTCGTGGTGAGGAAACTTCAAGTCAGCACCTCCACCGTGTATATCGACAGCATATGGCAAATTTTTGTCGCTTAGATGCTTGTCTATCATAGCACTACATTCTGTATGCCAGCCGGGCCTACCTGCACCAAATGGGGCTTCATAATATATGCTATTGTTATCAAATTTCCACAGCACAAAATCTTTTTTATCTTTTTTATCTTTGTTGTGTTTTACTCTTTGTTGGTCATTTTCATCTGTGGTTTTACCACTTATAGCGCCATAAAGCTTGTCGTTTGAAGTATCAAAATATATGCCGTCTTGAAGGCTGTAAGCTTGTGAGTTTTCCAATAGTTTTTTTATCATAGTGATCATAGCAGGTATATTGTCAGTTGCTTTTGGTTCTAAAGTATTTGGCAATATGTTTAAAGCTTTCATATCATTTTGATATTTTTGTATATAGTATGAGGTTAGTTGCTCTAAAGTTTGATTTGTAGTTTGTAGTTTGTTTATAATTTTGTCATCTATGTCTGTGAAATTTTTGACCATAGCTACTTGATAATTTGACATTTTCAAAACTCTATGAAGTATATCAAATACCACAGCACTGCGACAGTGTCCTAAATGAGTATAATCATACACAGTGGGACCACACACATATATAGAAACTTTGCCGGCTACTTGTGGCACGAAAGGAATCTTAGCTTTGATAATATGGTTATAAAATTGTAAGATAAGTCCCCCTTTCCAGATACCCGAACACACCTTGAAAAAAGCCGCCTTGCTATGTTCCCATCCTGGGGCAGTTTCTTTAAGCAAGATTGTTTGGGTCTAAAAAGAGGTATTCAGGATATTATGACATATACTCAATACCTATTTCGCACTATTTTATCTTAATACACTTAAAAACAGTAGTAAAATTTATAAAAATTTGATAAAATACTTTATTATGAAACAAATCAACAACAAAAACACAAATATTATTTGTGATATAACCAATTGCGAAGGCAGGTGCTGATATGATAAATGTAGCCATAGTAGGTGTGAGCGGTTTCACTGGACTCGAGCTTGTGCAGATACTTCTGCATCATAGCAAATTTCGTATAAACTATGTATCAAACAGCACAGGCGGACAAAGCCTAGCACAGATACACCCCGAGCTACATGGAGTGCTAGATATAGCGGTATCAAAAACCAGTATAGACGATATAGCGGATAAATCCCAGCTTGTGTTTTTAGCCGTGCCACATCAAACTGCTATGAGTATAGTGCCGAAACTTTTGCAAAAAGGTCTCAAAGTAGTGGATCTAAGTGCGGACTATAGACTTGATGTGGCTACTTATGAGGCTGCCTATTGTGCCCATACAGACAAGGAAAATCTACAAAATGCTACATATGGGTTGCCAGAGTTTTACAGCAAAGATATAGCCAACACATCGTTAGTGGCAAATCCCGGATGCTATCCTACTGCTACACTACTGGGGCTTATGCCGTTTGTGTCATATATCAAACCAGACACGCCTATATTTATCGATGCAAAAAGTGGTGTCAGTGGTGCCGGCAAGAAGCTTAACCAAACTACAGCTTTTATGAATATGCAAGAAAACAGCTTCGCCTACTCACCTTTGACACATAGACACGGCTATGAGATAGAGTATATACTCAAAAACTTCACCAAAAAAAGTTATGACATAAACTTCGTGCCTCATCTTTTGCCTATATCTCGTGGTATGCTCTGCTCTATATATCTGCAACTTGACAACAAGATAGATGCTACAAAAATATTGACAGACTACTATAACTCACAGAAATTTGTCAGGATACGAACCAACCCACCAACTATAAAAGACACAGCTGGCACCAACTTTTGTGATATATTTGTAGCTTTAAAGGGTCAAAATTTGTTTATAAACACAAGTATAGACAACTTAAGCAGAGGTGCCAGCAGTCAAGCGGTGGTCAACGCAAACATAATGTGTGGGCTCGATGAAGGACTTGGGGTCTAACGACCCATCAAGGCAAATACCTCTTTGCTTGTAGCGATACACCCGTCTATGTCATCATCGCTTATAACTGTGTTGATAAACCCAGTTTCATATTGACTACATGCAAAGTAGTAGCCGTGTGTCAGCATATGGTTGAAAAATATATTAAATCTATCAAAATCACACTTGCCGACTTGTGCCATATTGGTTGGAACTACATCACAAAAGAAAAATCCAAACATACTGCCTCGTGTGGCGACTTGTAGTGGCACATCGTATTTGTCTGCCATATTTTTAAGCCCTTGGACTAACTTTTTGGCTTTTTGGTTTAGCCTATCGTATATAGTTTTGTCGGCTTTGAGTTTCTGCAAACTTTTTAGACCAGCACTCATGGCTACTGGATTGCCACTTAGAGTTCCTGCTTGATATATAGGACCATCTGGGCTGAGTTGATTCATAATTTTCTCACTACTGGCAAATGCCCCTACAGGCATACCTGCTCCTATGACTTTGCCCCATGTTATGATATCTGGTGTAGTGTCATATAAGCCACAAGCACCATATAAACTAGCACGAAATCCACTCATAACTTCATCAAATATCAGCATAGCTCCGTGTCGGTCGCATAGCTCTCGGCAAGCTCGCAAAAACTCACTCGATGCAGGCACTAGACCCATATTGCCAGCTATGGGCTCTACTACTATACATGCTATGTCGGCGTTGTTGGCAAAGCACTCTTCAAGTTTAGCTATGTTGTTGTATTCACTAAGTATCGTATGCTTGACAAGGTCGGTAGGAACTCCAGGGCTACTAGGTGTGCCAAATGTCGCCATACCACTACCAGCAGATACCAGCAAACTATCGCTGTGTCCATGATAACATCCGTCAAACTTGACTATATTGTCTCTGTTTGTGACACCACGAGCCAAGCGTATAGCACTCATGACCGCTTCCGTGCCACTACTTACAAATCGCACCTTGTCGATAAACTCAAACATATCTACTATCTCTTTGGCCAACTGTGTCTCTATGGTTGTAGGAGCGCCAAACGACAAACCTCGTTTGACTGCTTTTATAACTTCGTCTTGGATATCTTCATCGCAGTGACCAAATACCAACGGCCCCCAACTTTGCACAAAATCCACATATCGGTTGCCATCTATGTCAAACATATATGCACCTGCTCCATGTGATATAAAAGGCGGTGTGCCACCAACGCCAGCGAAACTTCTCACAGGACTATCTACACCACCGGGTATGACTTTTTTTGCTTGACCAAATGCCTCTTTGCTTTTATTTAACATATTTTTCCTTTTGTTTTTGTCTTGAACTGTTTCCACTTTGGAGACTGTCGCTTATAATATCATTTATTTATTAAGGACACCTCTAAAATCTCTATGATTGTGTATTTGATATTTGGTCGTTGGTTTTTGATAGTTTTTGTATATTGTCTAAAACTTCCAAATATAAGTTTTCTTTTGTTTTTGATTTTATCAAAAACTATCGGTATTTGACAATTTTTATAAAAATATGCGATTTTTTGACTTTTTTTAAGTTTGTTTTGATAAAATTGTCGAAAGGTTCCCAGCTTCCGACAAGGCACCAAGGGTGGCTTCCTATATAGGATAGGTGGCATGGGTCATTTGATATAGTGCTGTTTTTCTATATTTTTGGTCATATTATCTATCGTTATCAACTACTATTCTTTTGATCTTTTTGTATATTTTTTAAATACCCAGCCTACGATTGTTTCTTGTAGTTTTTCATTAAAATATTCAACCTTTATCCAATCTGTCTTATCTTCAATTATGAGTAGTTTTTGATTTGGGTAAACAATATCAAGTATTTCTGATGTAGCTGAACTATTTGGATATTTTCTCACATGCACCTGCTTGACTACTTCATAATAAACACCTTTGTTTGGTAATGTAATAGAATTATTTATTGTTTGATGTATTGTTTGTTGTTGATTGTTTGGAAATAAATACATAGCAAGTGTAAGCATAAAACTCAATATTGCTACAATTAAAGATATATCTTCTTTAGTTAAAATTTTTTTATTGATTATCTTATTGTTTATTGTTTCTATATCTTTCTGTATTACAATAGAATCTACATTATCTAAATCAAAAAACTCTTTGTCAAACTCTATAGGTTTTAAGTTTTTTTCTAACTTATTAAAATTATCTACAAAAGATTTATCTATTTTTTGTAAACTATCAAATTGTTCAGCCAAAAATTGATTTTGCTTGATGATTGGTTCAAATATTCTATGCAGCTCTTCGGATTTTTTAGCGAGTGGATGACTTGAAAAATCTATTAACTTTGAAATTCCTTGTTGTTTTTCAAAGAATTTATTCATGCCTTTATTATTGAAAAGATTAGTCATAGTGCCTATTTGGCTGTTTAGCTTATGTATATTTTGCAATCCAGACATGTCAAGTGTTGGTATAGATATGGAGCTTGAAAAGCTGGAAAGTTTTTGCTGTTGCTTAAAAAAAGCACTCAATCCTCTATTGTTGTAAGTTTCTATTAAAGAAGCAAACTGGCTATTTTTACTGTAGATATTTCTTATTTTATTTATTGCCTCATCCATCCAAATACTCCTCATACAACTCAAACAAAAATTCTATCCTATCCTTGTCGTTTTTAGATATCATGTGTCTATATGATCTCATCTATCTCTTTCATCAATCCATCGGTCCTCACTAGTGCGTTTATGATCTTGTTGTAGTGTTTTAAATCACTTCTTGTCAATTCTCTGCCTACTCTGTCTTTGAGCCATTTTTGGGCTGGTTGGTAGCCTCCTATATAAAACTCCCATGCTATGAGTGGTATATTTGCTATTGATATATTTTCGTTTATTTTTAGAGATACTTTGTCCGCTTCTATGGTGGTGTCTTTTTTGTTTAGCTTGTTTGTGATAGTCATATCGCCATCGCCACTTATATCTATGATCCTATCATCTAGTCTGGCATCTTCCATTAAGTGTGAGGCTCTTATTTTCCCACCTAACTCTACAAATCGCCAAAAATTATCAATAGATGGATATGGAACTCTTGGAAAGTCTATCTTTAAAAATTCTTTGTATCTGTCTCTATACTTTGGACTATGTAAAACTGCATAGATATAATCCAATATATCTATAGGAGCGAAGGTGGAATTTTGAATGTTGGATTTTGAATTTTGAATTTTTTCTGGAGTGAATTTTAGATTTAGTGCTTTTTCTATATCTGCTATTATTTCTAGGTTTAGGTTTGGTGTTCTTGTGCTGCCTAGTGAGCTTTCGTCTTGGTAGAGATATAAGGGAAATACATTAGTTCCAGCACCTGAATATGCATCTCCAAATGCTCTATCAACTATAAATTTAGATACGAAGCCATGCTTAAATCCTTTTGATCCTTTACAAATTCTTGGCAATATAATTGATAAGTTTTCTTTGGTCATATGTTTCATCACATTAAATCTACCATTGCAAACAAATCCATTTTGCTTACCACTATAAAAAGTTTCTCGTGTATCAAACATTCTATAAGATATCTTTTGCCACACATTTTGATTATCAATATTTTTTAATATATCATCTTTGGCTCTATTGATTTTCCAATCTCTTGCATCCGTTGTTTTATATTTTTCGGCTATTTCTGCCTGATCTAGTTTCACAAAATCATCTATTACTTTTTTAAGACTTCCTTTGTCAAAATGTATAGTTATTTTATCTCTTACTGTTTCAACTCCTGAAACTCTTTCTGAAAATAATTTATCAACTTTAAAATATTTTTCATATTCTTCAATTGCTTCAAAATCCTTAGGTACAAAAAAATAATAAGGCTCTATATAATCTAACTTATTCCACTTTATACTTTTGAGATTATTATCATTTAAAAAACTGTATTTAAAATCTCTTTTGCCATATAAATCTGCATGAAACACTTCGGCTAGTTTTTTAAAGTTTTCTTTTTTCTTTATAAATATATTTATACTGACACCTTGCATTATGTCAAATACATTTTCATCTTTGCTACCATCTGGGCATACTTCTTTTTTCTTACTATTTCCATGTAGATCTAGTATATAGATTTTATCAAAACATTCTAGCAGTGACTTTCTCATCTGTCTATGTGTGATACCATCTATGAAAGAGTTGTTTGAGATATAAGCCAATATTCCTTCGCCATTTTTTTCTATATAGTGCTGTCCGTATCTTATAAATTTGATATAGTCGTCGTCTAGGTTTATCTTTCTTTCGTTTAAATTCTTTTTATAATCTTGGATTAGATTTTGTATCCAATTTGATTTATTGCTTGAACTTACAGCATACGGTGGATTACCCATCACTACCATCACTGGTGTTTCTTTTTTTATCCTATCTGCTTCTTTGGATTCGTTTGCTAGATATGTGCTAAACAAACTACCTGTTTGTTCGTGATATTCTTCCAAAGAGTTTGTGAGAAATATGTTAAATCTTTTTTGTTTTTCTGTAGTCGGCTTGTAGCCTGTCTCCATCAAAAGCAAATCCAGCTTCAGATGTGCCATAGCATAGCTCGCCATGAGTAGCTCAAAGCCGTTTAGTCTAGGGACTAGGTCTTTTTCTACATAGCTACTCCACGAACCACCCCAAAAATCTTTTTTGATAAGCTTGATCGTCTCTGCTAGAAATGTGCCAGTGCCAGTAGCAGGGTCTAGTATCTGGACTTTGTGTACCTCTTTTTCTTTTTGTCTTAAAATTCCACTTTTTGTGTATCCTGTATCTGTATCATCTACTTTTATCTTAATTTTACTATCATCTGTAAGCCCATCTTCTAAATCAAACTCATCTTTGAGCACTTCGTCACATGCTCGCACTATGAAGTTCACGACAGAAGCTGGTGTGTACCATACTCCTCTGGACTTTCTCAGCTTTGGGTTATATTCGCCCAAAAAAGTTTCATAAAAATGTATGATAGGGTCTTCCATACCGCCTTTTGTGCCATAATCCACAAAAAGCTTCTCTATATTTGTAGCGAGAAATATCTCTGATAGACTATCTATGATCCATATAAGCCTATCATCGCACTCGGCTCCGCCTATGTAGTTGAAAAGTCCTCTCAAAAATGGATTTGACTTTGGTATGAGGTATTGTGCTTCTTGTCTGGTGAAATCCTCCAGTGTCTTGTCGTGAAGTCGTGCTGTAAAGAGTCCATAAGCTATAGTTTGAGCATAAATATCTGCAAAACTAGCAGCCGTGATATCGTGTATGAGTGTGGTTTTAAATATATTCATCTCGTTTCTCAACGAATTGTTTTCATCGCTTTGCACATCGCTTAATATAGCATTTTCTATGATGACTTCCAGCAGTCGTGCTTTGCCTGCCATAAGCTTCGCAAGGCGTGATGGGCTAGTGATAGTCTGAGATACAAATGTAGTGAAGTCCAAGATATTGTTTGTAAAAAGTGAGAAATTTTCTTCTATAGGTATGATTTTGTTGTTTTGTATCTTTGCTATAGATATCTTTTGTATTAACTTGCCGTTTTTATAAAACAAAAAGTCCAAGTAGTCTGTGATGATGAGATTGTCAAGTGCGTCTTTGTATCTGTCAAACTGCTCTTTGTTTGTCTTTTGTCCTACCAAGTCAGTAGCTCCTATATCTTTGGCTTCGATATATCCTATGGGTATATCTTTTTTGGTGATACTATAGTCAGGAGCTCCGACATCTCGTATCCTCGATGGTTCGTTTGTGACTATTATATCGGTGTTGTCTATAATATCGTTTAGTAGCTGTTGTAAGTCTCCTCTGTAGCTATGCTCGGTTGCTTTACCTGTGTTGTATAGTCTGCTTATGTTGTCTATGTATTTTATCACATCTATATCTTTCTAAACATATATGCTATAAACAGCAACAATACCACGATAAATGCCATACCATAGGTCTTGAAGTCCTCCACATATGTATAGACAAGTTCACCCAATATATAAGCCAAAGTTCCTATCACTACAGCCCATATCACTGCCCCTATGAAGTTATACACGGCAAACTTCTTGACATCGTATTTGGTCAAGCCCATAGCCAGTGGCACTAGAGTTTTGACACCATATATGTATTTTTGTAGCAGTATCACAGCTGGACCGTATTTTCGCATAAGCAGTTGCGAGTATGCTATCTTTCGTTGGTGGTTTTCATCAACTTTTTTGCATACGGTTTGTTGTTTTTTGCTAGCATAAACAAAAACTGATCTCCTATGAAGTTGGCCGATAGTGCTACGACTATGGTTGTGTATATGTTTAGCTCTCCTGCGAAGCTTAGCACACCAGCGACTGCCAGAGCAAAAAACCCACCCCCAAACGAGTAGCCAAACAGCACTATATAACCCCAGTCTTGTATAAGTTCTTGCAAATATGTCCTTTTTATTATTTTATCCAAAATTGCTTAAGCAACATATGATATAATGTGTTATGAAAATCACTTTACTACAAAACACGACACTCGATATAACAGCAACTGCCATACGAACTTGCTGGCAAAGTTTTGACAAAAGTGACCAAGGTGGCGAAAAAGACCTCAAGCTCATAGATAGAGTAGGCAACCAGTTTAAGCACGGCTCAACGCTGGAGCACTTGTTTTATACATTTTATATCAGTGGCATAAGTAGGGCATGCTTACAGGAGTTGGCACGACACCGAATTGCAAGCTTGAGTGTCAAAAGTAGCCGATACACCATAAAAGAGCTAAAAGACGAAAAAAGATTTGAGCTGTTTGACGATAGAGCTACAAAATATCTGGTCGCAACTGGCGATGATATGGTCGATGATATGAGCCTCAAAGCTTTAGAAAACTTGAGGCTGGTTTTAAACGAAGGTATATCAAACGACAAAGCAAAGTATTGTATGCCCGAAAGCTACAAAACGGAGCTAACATGGAGTATCAATGCCAGAAGCTTACAAAACTTCCTAAACCTCCGCACCAACAAATCAGCTCTACAAGAGATACAAAACTTAGCTCACAATATATACGAAGTTTTGCCCGACACCCATAAATATCTATTTAAAGATATGGTAGGTGAATAGCTTTTATAACTATAGTTTAAGAGAGTTAGAGCAAAACACAAAACCAAAATATATCGCCAAACAGTTATACAACTGGGCATATAAAAAATACACCACAAACTATCAAGATATGACAAATATATCACCAAAAGAGATAAGCAATCTCAAAGAAAAATATACTTTAGATACATTGAGTATAGCTGATGTGAAAATATCATTAGACAAAACTACCAAATTTCTTTTTGAACTAAAAGATAAATATATCATAGAATCAGTAGCATTGCTTATGGCGGAAAAAAAGAAAGATAAAACAGGACAAAAAATAATCAAAAGCGAACAGATTACATTTTGTATATCTACACAAGTAGGTTGCAAGATGGCATGTAGTTTTTGTAAGACAGGCGAGGGTGGCTGGAGCAGGGACTTGAGTGTAGGAGAGATAGTAGCTCAAGTGGTTCGTATGAAAGAGTATTTAAAATTGAGTGAAAACAAAAATGTAAATATAGTATATATGGGCATGGGTGAGCCACTTGACAACTTTGAGAACTTAACAAAAGCTATGGATATCATAGCCGATAGCTACGGGTTAGATATAGCTCACAGGCGGCAGACAGTCTCTACTAGCGGTTTGACACCAAATATTTTAAAGTTAGGCGAGTTAGATACAGGAGTGCAGTTAGCCATATCACTTCATGCGGTCTGTGATAGCATGCGAGATGAACTGGTGCCTTTAAACAAAGCATACAATATACAATCAATCATAAATGCGGTTAAAAAATTTCCAGTAGATACAAGAAAAAAAATACTTTTTGAATACCTCGTCATAAAAGACAAAAACGATAATATAAACGATGCTAAAAAATTGTGCGATATTTTACAAGGCATAAATGCAAAAGTGAATTTGATATATTTCAACCCATACCCAGGGTCAAGATACGAAAGACCGACAGACAAATCTATGGAGGTATTTAAGCTCTATATCAACAAAAAAGGTATATTTTGTAGTATAAGAAAATCAAAGGGTTTAGATATCATGGCAGCATGTGGTCAGCTCGCCGGCGAGAAAATAGATAATCCTATAATATAAAAAAATATAACTACCAAAAGATGAACACCAGTAGATGTCTCGTTCGTGTTATCGCTTAGCAGATGTGAAATCTGCTTTGTTCTTTCGTTTCACGGTCGCACAGCGTGCTTTTGTTGTTGCGTTCATGCCTTGATAAAAACTATGTATTAAAATTTGACAATACAGTCTCTAATATCTTGTCTATATCACATATAGATTTTTCCAATGTTTTTCTATCTACTATCTCTACTTTGCCATCTGCGATATTTTTGCCTACAACTATAGCATATGGGTAGCCTATAAGCTCAAAGTCAGCCATCTTGAAACCAAATCTTTCTTTGACTCTATCGTCTATGATATTTGATATGCCTGCTTTTTCAAGAGTGTTTGATATATCTGTGGCTACTTTTTGTTGGGTGTTATCTTTGCCATTTGATACTATGATACATACTTTGTATGGTGTTAAATTGAGTGGCCATATTGCACCTTTGTCATCGTGATTTTGTTCAACAGCAGCTGCAATTATTCTACTGATACCCATACCATAACAACCCATCATAAAGTGCTGTTGTTTGCCGTTGCTATCCAAAAATGTAGCATCTAAAGCTTTGGAGTATTTGTCTTTTAGCTGAAATATATGTCCTACTTCTATACCTTTTTTAAATACCAACTTGCCACCGCAACTGCATTTTTGTTGTATGTTTATATTTTCCAACTCGTTATATGGTGTCTCGTTGAGTTTGTCGTCTATGTCCTCCATAGTTTCGATATTTGCTCCGAACTCACAATCCATACACACTACGATAGTATCTTCGCCACTATTGGCAACTATATGAAACTCCAGGCTACCATCGCCTCCTATAGCTCCGCTATCTGCTTTGACTACTTTGTATTTCAAACCCATCTCGTTTAAGATATTTTTGTATGTTGTTTCCATGATATCAAACTGCTGTTGCAAACACTCTTGACTATCACTAAACGAATAGGCATCTTTCATCAAAAACTCTCTCGCTCTTAGTATGCCAAATCGTGGACGAACCTCGTCTCTAAACTTTGTATTGATTTGATATAGATTTACTGGTAAGTGTTTATAACTTTTGATTCTATTTTTGACTACAGTGACCACCGCCTCTTCGTTTGTAGGACTTAACACGAAATTATTTTGATGTCTGTCTTTGAACTTCAACATCTCTTGACCCATATCTTCTATTCTACCGCTTTGCTCCCAAAGCTTCAATGGAGTTACAAAACTGAGCGATATTTCATTTGCTTTTGCTTTGTCCATATTGTTTTTGACGATATTTTTGATATTGTCTAAAACTATTTTACCAAGTGGCAAGTAGTCATATAGTCCAGAGCCAGTGCTACATACAAACCCAGCTTTTAGTAGGTATTTGTGTGATGGCAAAACAGCATCGCTTGGTATCTCTTTTGTTGTAGGTATAAATATATTTGTATATCTCATGATTTTCTTATAGCACAGTTGTTTTTTATATTTTTATATGGTTTATGATATGGGTTGTTTAAAGATATATCTCTTAACAGATCTAATTGTTTTATAGCAAACATATCAAATAACTTTTTTTCTTTGCCTTTGAGTTTTGTTTTTAGAGCTTTTCGCACAACGCGATTTGGGTTTATAGCCTTGCTACCACTATACAAACCAAAATGCAAGTGTGGCCCTGTGCTAACTCCCGTGCTCCCTACATATCCTATAAGAGCTCCTTGAGAAACTGTTTTACCTCTTTTTAGTCCTTTTTTGTATGCTCTCATATGTGCATACAAGGTTCTATAGTTATGTTTGTGTTGTATTATCAAAGTCTTACCATAACCACCTTTTCGTCCTTTGAATACAACTCTGCCATCTCCTGATGCATATATATGCCTACCTCTTGGAGCTGCATAATCTATACCATGATGAGCTCTATATTTCTTCAAGATAGGGTGAAATCGTCTATACGAAAAATCACTTGAAACTCTGCTATATTTTAAAGGAATTTTCAAAAAAAAGTTTGAAGCACTTTGTGCTTTTTTGTTATAATACTTTTCATCGTGTGGATTTTTAAATCTAAAGTATGCTTTTTTGTTTACTTCAACCATAGCAGACACGATAGCAGGAGTGCCTAAAAGTTTGCCATCTTTTATAGTTTGGGTGTAGTTGATAGCTATTTTATCCCCTTTTTGCATAATTTTAAACATATTTTTGCCAAATATAGATACCAAGTTACCTGCCAGAGTTCTATTGTGTGTTTTGTTATACATATCTTTATGGATACTTGTGTTTAAGGTTATGAGAACTTGTTTGCCAATATTTTTGGAGTTTATGGCTATAAAATCAATAGAGTGGCCGATTTTTTCTTTTCTTATGTGTATTTGCATTTTGTGACTTATTGGTATTAAAATTTGTTTGATAGTTTTGCCATCTTTTAATACAGTATATTCACTATTTGCTATAATCTCAGAACACAACTCTTTGTCAGTTGGAGGCAAGTTAAAATACAAATCTTTTGATATATTGTTGCGTTTTAAAAACCACAAAAATGATTCGCCGCTAACCCACGAAAACTTTTGAACAACTGATGCATTTAGATTTAAACTAAAACATACAATCAATATAAACACATAGCTAATCTTCAATTAGTATTTCCTGCTTTTTAGTTTTGTTTGTGATTTTGTTGTTTTTTGTTGTTTTGTAGTTTGAGTTTTTCTTTTTGCCTTCACCTTCAAATGTGCCGTGTTTATCGATCTCTAAGCTTTCGTATTGTAGCTTGCCAAATATTCTACCTATCTCTAAAATATGAACATCGGTTGCGATGGTTATACCATCTAACACACCATTGACTACTAAGTTTTTGCACTTTACTTCGCCTATTACCTCACCTTTTTTGCCTATGGTGAGGGTTTGTGCTACAGCTATCTTACCTTCAAATTTTCCGTTTATTATGACAGAACCTGCTGAATCAATACCACCTTTTATAAGGGCACCTTCAGCTATGATTGTAGAGCCATTTGTTTTTGTTTTATCTTGCTCGATTTTAAACATATATTTTTTATCCTTTATTATTGCAGTGTGTTTGTTTGACTTGTTATTATATTTGCCATCTTGTTTTGCCTGTCTAATATCCCAATTAAGGAATCCCATTTTACTTTCCTCTCTTTCCTAAATAAATTTTCATAATTATCTATATTCCATACTATAAAATTGTATGGATTCAGCACGCGTTTTGCATGCAAAATTTCATAATGAAGATGTGGCCCTGTGCTTCTACCAGAGTTCCCGCTAAATCCTATAAGATCACCCTTTTTTACAAAATCACCAACCTTCACAGATGCTCGCCTTAAGTGTCCAAAAGCTGTCTCAAAGCCATAATTGTGCAGTATTATAATTCGCCTGCCATAACCGCCTATATTTTTATTTTGCACATATTTTATTACACCATCTGCTGTGGCATATATAGGTGTGTTTGAGGGTGCTTTTAGGTCAATACCCTTGTGAAACTTCCTTGTCTTGCTTTTTGGATGTATTCTAAAACCAAATGCCGATGATATAATTTCATATTGCATAGGTTTCCCACTTGGTATCACTGCGAGCATCAGATGCTTTTGTGATATTGAAAGCTTTTTTAAAGTCGCTTCTTCTATCAAGTGCTCGATATCATCTGTTTTTATACCCACGATTGTTTTTAAATCTTCTAAAGTGTCATCAAGTTTTGCAAGCTCCTTTCTCTTTTCGATTATTTTTAGCTTTTGCAATTTGTTTTGTTTTGTAAGATCATCAACTTTGTTGTTTAGATAAGACAAAAAGAAAAAAACACTCACCAATATCACAATTATAAAACTTGCGACATATATAATAAACTTTTGTATAAAGGTGTTTAAATTGTATGATTTTGTATTTGACATATTTGAAAATGTGATTACAATTTCATCTTTTTTCATCGAATCTCCAAAAAAGTTTGTTAATTTTATCTAATTATTATAAAATGTAGAAAATAAGTATTTTGTGTATTTATTTTTTATACTTTTTAAAAGGAAATATACATGATATTTGATAGTTTGCTGGGACTGTTTTCTACTGATATGGCTATAGACTTAGGCACAGCAAATACACTTGTATCTATAAAAGACAAAGGTATTGTCATCAATGAACCTTCGGTTGTAGTTGTAAAACACCAAAAGTATGCAGAAGCTAAAGTTTTAGCGGTTGGCAAGCAAGCAAAAATTATGGCAGGAAAAATACCACGAAATATGGAATTAATTCGTCCTTTGAGAGACGGAGTTATAGCAGATTTTGACATCACTGCTATTATGATAAAATATTTCATAAAAAAAGCACATAAAAGATCAGCATTTCTGAGACCAAGAATCGCTATATGTATACCGCATGGCATCACAGGAGTTGAAAGACGCGCAGTTAGAGATGCCGCTTATAGTGTGGGGGCACGAGATGTATTTCTTGTAGAAGAACCTATGGCGGCAGCTTTGGGTGCTGGAATATCTATACATTCATCGACTGGCAATATGGTCATAGATATAGGCGGAGGCACAACAGAGATAGGCGTCACATCGCTTGGTGGTCAAATAGTCAGTAACTCAACAAGAGTCGGAGGAGATAGATTTGATAAAGCTATCATCGATTATATAAGAATTAAACACAACCTATATATAGGAGAACAAACAGCCGAAAAATTAAAATTTTCTATTGGGTCAGCACATCCGATTGAAGGAAAATCAGCTATGGTCAAAGGGCGAGATGGTGCTGGCTTGTTGTTGGAAAAAGAGATTACGAGCCAAGATATGACAGAAGCTTTAGCAGAGCCACTTCGTGAAATATCTTTTTCTATACGGACTGTTTTGGATCAAATTCCACCAGATTTGGCAGGTGATATTATAGACAATGGCATAGTGCTTACAGGTGGAGGCTCACTACTTCGTGGTTTTGATAAGTATATTCAAGAACATATAAAACTCAAAGCAAAACTTTGTAAAGACCCACTTCTTGCAGTTGCTCGAGGAACAGCAAAAGTTCTTGAAGATAAAAAATTACTTTACTCATTGAGCACCAAATAAGTTAAGATATGACAATACTATCTAAAGCTATGGGTGAATACCAAACAAATTGTTATATAATCAAGTTTGATAGTTTTGATATCGTCATAGACCCAGGTATAGGAGCAACAGCTTGGGTGCTTGAAAATACCACAAACTTAAAAGCTATTTTAAATACTCACGGACATTTTGATCATATTTGGTCAAATAAAGAACTAAAAGAGAAGTTAAATATACCAATTTTTTGTCCTCAAGGTGACTGCTTTATGCTCGAAAATGACCCATTTTCGTATGGAACACCTATTTGCCAAGCAGATATTGAAGTCAAGCCAGACGAGACGGTCACAATCGAAGGTATTGATATTGTATTTTATCATTTTAGCGGACACACTCCAGGATGTAGTGCTATCACAATAGACGACAATATGTTTTCTGGTGATTTTATATTCCAAAATAGCATAGGACGATCTGATTTTCCATACTCAAGTAGTGTTGATATGAAAAAAAGTATCGAAAAAATTTTGACATGGAAACATGAGTTTAATATATATCCAGGACATGGGCCAAGCACCACACTAAAACAAGAGAAAATACAATTAAATCAATGGTTAAACTATTTGTGATTTAAAAAATAATATATAGATATAATCTCTTCATCTGTCAAAAAATACTCTGGCATAATACTTTTGACATCCTCTTTTTTATTTATAGCTTTTGTAAATTTTTTATAATTCATATTTCGTATATTTGTAGTGATTAGAGTTTTTGTCTTGTTTTTGTGTTTGTATTTTGCTATGATTTTGCCTTTGCCATCTTTGCCATGACATAAGTTGCACCCTATACCGCGTGGGTTTTTATACAACATTTGTCCATACTCTTTTTTAGATATAAATTTATCTTCACTATTTGTCAGCAACTCAGCAGACCCAAAACCACACAAGAGTGTAAACAAAATTACTTTTAACATTGATTAGAATTTGAAACTTAAATATCTTTTTTCTTGTCCAGTCATCGCATAATGAAGCTCAAATACATTGTTGGCTATGTATTCTATCTCATTTATGCTGTAGTCATCACAAGCAAAAAGTATTTTATCGTCTTTCTCTATATTTGTATCCCATGGTGGTAGCACAATCTCTTTTTTGGTTGAGCTATTGTATATCATAAGCACAATTATGTTATTGGCAAGATTATTGTTTGATAATGAAGTTTTAAATATTGATAGTTTCAAAGTTGTAGTTTTAAGTTTATTTAATATAGCAATTGCCCGTTTTTCTACAAGGTGTAGTAAATATATACTTGGATTTTCATCTATATCTTGCACAAGTTTTTTGACTAAACTTTGTCCCCATTCTTCATCTTGTGTTCGCATATATTTTATAAATTTGTCAGCAGATGGCTTGATTAGGGCATTTGTTGTTTTGTTTATGAGTATTTTTGATGGCATAAATATCTCGTCTATGTCAGCATTTTTGAATATTGAAAAATCTTCAATATGGTTTTCTCTTGCTATTGTTACTATGTCTTTGTTTAGTTTTTTTGCTGTTCTTAAAATTGAGATATTTGTTGTGTCATCTTGTGTTCCAGCTATTATCGCTACACTTTTATCTATACCAGCATCTTTTAAGATATGTTTGTCGTCACTATTGCCAAATATTATGTCTTTGTTTGCTCTTTTTTTAGTCTCTTTTATCTCTATAAATACAGCTTTTATGTTGTTTGCTTTAAACACTTTGTATATCTCTTGACCAAATCTACCGAAGCCACAAATGATATATCTACCTTGTGGAAGTGTTGGCAAGCTATCGTTTAGTTTACCTATTTGATATATCCACCGCTCGAGCTTTAAGATATTTGGTGCCATTAGAGCTAAGTTTATCTGTGAAGCTATGATTTTAAATGGATTTTCCACAATCTCCACATCGAGATCTTTTAAGTTTTCGGTATGATTTTTTGTAGTTGATTTTGCTGCTATTATTATGTTTGAGTTTAGCATCTTTGCAGCTACTGCTATTCTTAAGTTTAGTTCATCGTCTTTGTATAATGTAACTAATGCTTTACAAAACATAGACTTAACTCCCGATAGTTCCAAATTTTGTGAGTCATAAGAGTTGGCACGAAGCACAGGCACATGGGGAGTAAAGTTTTCGAGTATTAGGTTATCTACTTTGTCTTTGTCATTTTCAATTACTACTACTCTAAAGTCAGAGTCGTTGATAATTTTGATTATTTCACTGGTGATGTAGTTGTATCCTAATACTATTATAAATTTTTGTTTTAGTTTTCCTACTTGTTTTTTAAATCTATACTGTTTTATTTGTGATATAAATAGTTTGTCTTGAAGTAAGCTAATCAATGTTCCTATAGCATAAAACCAAGACACAACAGATACATATATCATAGCACTTACCCAAAGCCTCTGCTGATAAGTAAACTCAAAAGGATATTCACCAAAACCAATAGTAGATGCCGTGTATGTCACAAAATAGAAAGCATCAAATATACTCATATGGTATATATTGCCATAACTATCCACTCCATCTATGAGCAAAAGCCCGACTATTGATATCGTATATGATATCACTATAGCTAAAAATGGCACCTTCATCTTGTGAAGGACTAACCATAAAGCACTATCGTTCATATTTTATCGTTTTGATTTAACTGTTTCACTTATATAAAGCATCACAGATGTGATATTTGCAAGCAACGCCCCACCACTTAAAGATACAACAATACCAAATACTTCACGGCTTATAGTTTCATAACCAAATATAGTCCATACCGATGCTGCAATTACAAGCTGTATCACGGCTACAAGTGAAGTAGCCAGTAGCACAGAACCCATTTGAGTTCTGTCGCCTAACTTCAAAAGTGTTGCTATGATATTGACGATAATTGCAGCAAAAAGTTCGTATTTGCTATGTAGTTCCATATCGCCCATATCGCCATAAAAAAATCCAAAATTCACCGTCATCGCCAGAATTATAAAAAATCCTGCTATTACTTTGTCTATATTCATCATCTCTCCCTATTTAAAATATCGTTTATTATATCAAAAAGTTTTTTATTTTGTTCGTTTTTTATCGCATTGAGACCATTTTGTGCTAATTGTCGAGCAATTTGCTTTGTTTTATTTAAAATATCGTGTTTTGTCATGTTGTTTTTTATCCAGCTTAACTCATCTTTTGTTAAACTTTTTTTGAAATATGATTTAAGTTTTGTTTTATCATCGTTTGATAACTCTTGATACAAAAGCATATACGACAAAGTAGTTTTGCCATCTTTAAAATCACTCATAGCAGGTTTTCCCAAAGTTTCGCTGTTTTGCGTTATGTCTAAAATATCATCAATTATTTGAAAAGAAAGCCCCAGAGATTTTCCATATATAGCAAATTTGTCTCTATCTTTGTTTGATAGTATCGCTGCACTTTTTGTAGATGCTTCTATAAGCGAAGCTGTTTTTTTATTTATCATATCCATATACAACTCTTGATTTGTGTTAAAGGATTTTGATAACTCAATATCAAGAAGTTCACCAATACTCAACGCAGTAACAGCAGATGAGATACAATATGCCACATCTTTATGTATAAGTGATAGTTGTGAAAATGCTTTAGAATACAACACATCACCTAACATGATAGCAGTTTTAGTATCAAAAAGTATATGTATGGTTGGTTTGCCACGTCTTGTAGAGGCTTCATCTAAAACATCGTCATGTAAAAGTGAACTTAAGTGTATTAACTCAACAACAGCACATAGTTCCACGGCTTGTGGGGTTTGGCCGGCTATCAATAATATCAACTTGCTTCGCAACATCTTGCCTTGTTCTATTTGGTTGTATAAGTTTAAAACTTGTTTATTTTCGCACTGTTTGACAAACTTGTGCATAGTTTGTGCCACTTGGCTTAACATCAACTATCAAGCCTCATGACAATATCACCCGTCCACTCTAACAGTAGGCTTTTTGCTTTGTTGTTTAACTCTTTTGTCTCGTCAAAATTAGCACTTTTTAATAGTTTTTCCACATTGTCGTCGCTTGTGAGTTTAGATAACTCCATCTCGAGTTTAGCAAATTTTTTTGCTATAAACTCAAATTGAGTTTTAACTACATCATCACTTGATTGCCGTGCTATATCATAAAACTTGGACAGTGGAGTGCCACCAAATATATCGTTTTCATATTCAAACAAAGCATCATATTTTGACATCTTTTCTCTCCTTTAGTATCTTTTGTTTTTGTTTTTTTTGTTTTTGCAACATCTCTTCTATTCTCTTTTTGACATCTTCTATCATATTATTTTTATCTCCAATTCTAATTCTATATCAAACTTTTGTTTGACTTTTTGTTTGGCTATGCTTATGAGTTTGATAGCATCACCGTAAATTCCGCCGCCTATATTGATCAAAAAGTTAGCATGAATATCACTATATGCCATATCGCCTAAACGAAAACCTTTTAAACCTACTTGCTCTATAAGATATCCAGCAGAGTGTCCAACAGGGTTTTTGAAGCAACTTCCTGCACTAGCATTTGTAGGTTGGTTTGCCCTCATGGCTTTAAACATATCAACTTTGTCTATATCGTAGCCTTTTGATATATCAAATACCACTTCGTATATGACACCAGATATATCGGTATATCGGTAGTGGTGTATTATATCGTGTTTGTCTAAAACTTTGCCGTCTATATTGATACTATGGATGATATCAAATATCTCAAACTGCTTCAATCCTGCATTCATAGCGACCAGCCCTCCAACGCAACCTGGCAACGCTGCCATAAACTCAAAGCCACCTATGTCGTGGTTTTTCGCATATGAGTTTAGCTTACCGCTACTTGTCCCACCGCCTACTGTGAGAGAGTCTCTGTCTTGTTTAATATACTTGAAGCTATCGCCCAGCTTTGCCATAGGTTTTGGCTTCTTTGATATCAAAAGATTATTCGCATCGCCTATGATTTGATACTCTTTGTAGTCGCCTATCTTGTCGATCATCAACACATCGTGGCTACCACCTATCTTTATGGAGCTGTATTTTTGGAAGTTTATAGGTTTGAATTTTTTCATAGATTTCGCCTTATTATACCTTTTTAATATAAAATACTCTATAAACCATAGGTAGATAAAACAAGTTCAAAATAGTAGCAAACATCAGCCCAAACCCTAGCGACACTGCCATAGGCTGTAGTATGAGTGCTTGTCCTGAAGCAAAAAATATCAAAGTGCTGAGCCCCAATATAGTAGTAAGTGAAGTCAGTAGAATTGGGCGAAGTCGCAAAGCAGCTTGAGCTTTGAGCTCCTCAATTGTGGTGGCTTTTTGGACAAAATCCACCATGATGATACCATCGTTTACGATGACACCAGCCAAACCTATCACCCCTATGATACCAGGCATAGTCAAGTTTAATCCAACTACAAAGTGCCCTATAAGCACACCTACAATAGATAGCGGAATGGTGCTAAGTATCAAAAAGGATTTTAAAAGCGAGTCAAACATCCACACAAGAGACAAAAATATCAAAAACAAAGACAAAGCAAAGGCTACTGCCATCTCTTTTTTGACTTTAGCATTTTCTTGCTCTTCACCTTTTATCTCTATATCTATAGTTTTTTTGTGTTTGTCTATGGTAGGCTGAAGCTTGACAAACACATCACTACTAGTAGTATCGGCTATAGAAGCAGTTATGGTGATTATCTCTTTGGCATCGGCTTTGTTTAGCTGACTTTTGCTTAAAATTTCATCAAATGCAACAATATCTTTGAGAGCTATTTTTTGAGTTGTGTTTGACACAACTATTTCCAAGTTTGCTAACGAGTTTTTGATATCTTTATTTGTCGATGAAAGCACCACTTGCACTATACCATCTTTGCTAAACATCTTTGCAAACCCAGCTTCAAGATAGAGCGGTCGCAAGCTATCTATGATGATATTTTCACTAAAACCCAAACTCTGTCCATAGCTATTTAACTTAAGTTTGAGGTCTTTGTTGCCAGATACGATATCGTCGGCTACATTTTGCACACCTTTGGTGGCAGATAGCTCGGCTTTTATATCTGCTATAGCCTCTTTTAGTCGGGTTTTGTCCTCACTGTGTAGGGCTATTTCTATATCGTTTTTGACTATGCCAGCACCTGGGACATAGATTTTTAATTCTTTAAAGCTATTTTGAAAAGATTTTAAACTATCTTGTATTTGAGAGTTTATCTCTTTTGCTGTTTTGTCTCTTGTCATATCGGTATCGTCGTATTTTGGACTTAATATAGGGTTGATATATATATCAAAAAAGTTGTGTGGTTTTGCTTCTTTGAGATTTACAAATATATGAAAATAAAACTCCTCAAACTTTGCCATCTGTTTGCCGTCTAGTTTCATACCTATTATGGTGCTAACAGAGTCTATAGTGTCGCCTAACTCAAACTCATCTAACAACTTTTTTTCTAGTTTTGCTACTTTTTCTTGGGTTTGGGATAGAGTATTTCCTACTTCTACATCCCCGCTTATATATATTTGTGTTGTGTCAAACTCTGGCATAAAAGTAAACTTACTTATACTTATAAGTCCAACACTTATCAATATGATTACCGTTATTAGAAGTGACAATGATTTGTATTTGTATTTTAAAGCAAAGGTTAACATTGTGTCATATAATTTTTTGTTTAACTTCCAAAATTTTTCAGATCTTTTACCCTCTTTGTTGATTTTGAGTAGGTGGTTCGCATGAAGTGGCAAAAAGAAAAATGCCTCTACAAGTGAGCTTAATATCAACACCGATATCATGATAGGAAGTATTCGCATAAACACTCCTGTCTCTCCACTCATGAGCAATATCGGCAAAAATGCAAATATAGTCGTAGCAGTAGCAGTCAAAACAGCAGGATACATCTCCACTGCCCCATCTATGGCCGCTGTGTATTTGTCTTTGCCCATCTCTAGGTGTCTATATATATTTTCAGCTACAACTATAGCTTCGTCTACAAGCATACCAAGAGCCAACAATGCGCCTAAAAGCGAGAGCATATTTAAGCTATAGCCTAACTGTTGAGCTGTGATAAGTCCTATCATAAAGCTAGTAGGTATGCCCACTGCTACAACAAAAGCTATTCGCGCATTGATAAAAAACAGCAAAGCCGTGGTTAGCAGTATCACCCCAAATATGATATTTGACACAACTGTATTTAACCTATTTTTTATCCATACAGATGTATCGGTATATGTATCCAATGACACATCGGGGTAGTTTTTTTGTTCTTTTTTCAAAATATCTTTTATCTGTTTGACAAGCTCTATACTATCGCCAGTAAGACCCTTGTTTATACCTATAGATATATTTTTAGCACCGTTAAATCTAGATATGGTCGCTACATCTTCAAACTTGTAGCTTATATCACAAATATCTTTTAGATACACTGCTTTGCCACCTATTTTTATGATAGTGTTGTCTAGTTTATCTATGTCTTGTGTGCCATTTTCGCTACTTATATAGTAGTGCGCTGTCTTTTCTTTGATAATACCTGCTGGAAATATGCTACTGATTTGTGACAATGCCGATACCACTTGAGAATACTCTATATCATATGCTTCTATCTTGTCTATATCAAGCTTTATAGATATTTGTTTGTCGCTATCTTCCCATATGCGAACATCGCTCAAATCTCCTAACTTTGTTATGTTGTTTTTGAGTTTTTTGGCTATATTTATGAGAGTTTCTTTGGTTTTAGTTCCTGTGATAGCGACGGTGATGAGTGGAAACGAATAGACTATCTCTTTAACCTTTGGCTCGTCCATATCGCTAGGTAGGTTGCTCTTGGTTTTGGTGACTATATCTTTGATATCATCTATGGCATTAGCCATATTTGCACCACTTTTTAGGTCTGCTTTGATACTAAAATATCCTGTCTTTATAGTCGTGGTTATATCGCTTATATCGTTCAAGGCTTGGAGCTCTTCTTCTATATCTACTACTATAAGTTTATCCAACACCGCACTACTAGTGCCTATGTAGCCACCAGTTATAGACACCGCATCGAGTTTAGATGGTGGAAAGATCTCTTTGGGTATATTTATATATGAGTATATAGATGTTGCAAATATAAGTAGTAGCAACATATGGTTTAGTATGGGTTTTTTGAGACTAAAGTTTATGAGGTATTTTATCATAAATTATCTTTGTGCCAATATTTTTTTCACTATGCTATCTTTGCATATAAGTGTTGTTGGAACTCTATAAACATATTTTTGATAGATAAAATATCACCGCCTAACTTTGATATCCCATCTTCTTGTGATTGATACATGCTTTCTATCAATACTGGTAGCTTTTCTTGTTCTAATTCTGTTGTGCCAACTTCAATATATTTATCCAACACAAACTCTATAAACTTCTTTTGGTCATGGTTTAGAGAGCTATATATTGTTTTTTTTGCCATTTTGACTCTAATTTTTCTTGTGATTGGCTTGTTGTCGCTATCAAAAATATACACCAATACATCAAACAGGTCACAATTTTGAGCATTTATCAGCTTTTGAACTACTGTTAGTTTGTCTTTGCCATAACCTGCATCATTCAATTTCTTCAGTAGTGCTTTTCTCGTATCTGGGTCGCTCCAAATTTCTCGTAGCTGGTTTTCATCTTTGAAAAAATTTGGCAAATCACCAAATAAATTTTCCATAAATTCTTGTGTAGATATAGGCTTGCCATCTTTGCCCCAAAAGAGCGTCTCTGTGGTATGTTCTATCTCTCGTATTTTGCCATCTTTTAGTTTTATTTTTACTTTTTTTGGACATATACAAGGTATTTCAGAACATATTTCACAAGGATTTTGTGGGCTCTTTTCGCAAACACATGGTCTCTCGCCACATTTGCGACATACTTTTGGCGGCCGGGATTTACAAATACAAGGTATCCCTCCACAGGTTTCGCATGGGCTGTCAGGCTCTGGTTCGCCATCCCATTGTGGGTCAGAAAATCTTTGATAAGCATCGACAAAATCATAAATAGTAAAAAACTCTTTGCCTTCGAAAAGTCTCGTGCCTCTTCCTACTATTTGTTTGAACTCTATTATTTGATTGACAGGTCGTAGCAAAACGATATTTCGTATATTTCTCGCATCTACACCGGTAGAGAGTTTTTCCGATGTAGTTAGTATGGTCGGTATCATTTTTTCATTGTCTTGAAATGTTCTCAAAAATTGGTCGCCTATACTACCATCGTCTGCTGTGACACGGACACAATAGTCTGTGTGTTTGCTTTTTTTGTATTGATTTATCATATCGCGGATCATACCTGCATGTTTTTGAGTAGCACAAAATACAATTGTCTTGTCATCTTGATCTATATCATCCATAAATATCTCTACTCGTTTTCTCTCTCTGTCTTTTATTTCTATGATTTTATTGAAGTCGTTCTCTTCATAATTTTTGCCTTGTTCTATCTCGCCTTGTATTATAGTATCATCGTCTGTATAGATATAATCATCTATAGTAGTTGTGATTCGCTTCAGTTTAAAAGGTGTCAAAAACCCATCGTCTATACCATCTTTTAGTGAGTAGATATACACAGGCTCTCCAAAATACTCATATGTATCTATATTTTCATCTTTCTTTGGTGTGGCAGTAAGTCCTAGCTGAACTGCCGGTGAAAAGTAGTCCAATATCTCTCTCCAGCTACTTTGATCGTTTGCTCCTCCTCTGTGGCACTCGTCTATGATGATAAAATCAAAATAATCCTTCGGGTATTCTCCAAAATATGGTGTAGCCTCACCATCGCTATCTTTTCCTGACATAAATGTCTGAAATATAGTGAAAAATATGTTGCCATTTGTTGGTACTTTGCCCTTTTTTCTTATCTCGTTTGGTTTTATACGGACCATAGCATCTTCATCAAATGCTGAAAATTGATTGTATGCTTGGTCTGACAATATATTACGGTCCGATAAAAACAAAATTCTAGGAGGTCTGGCGATATCTTTTTGTATATTCCAGTGAGCATGAAAAAGCTTCCAAGATATCTGAAAAGCTATAGAGGTCTTGCCTGTGCCAGTGGCAAGTGTCAGCAAAATTCGTTTTTGGTTTTGGGCTATGGCTTCAAGTGTCTTGTTGATAGCGATCTCTTGATAATACCGTAGTCGCCAAGTACCTGACTTGTCTTCAAAACCAACATCCAAAAATCTATCTCGCCACTCGTTTTGGTCGCCGTATGTTTCACTCCAAAGCTCATCGGGTGTGAGAAAGTTTTCTACCTCTTTTTCTGCTCCTGTCTTCATACATATCTGGTATATCTCTTTGCCATTTGTGGAGTATGTATAACCTAAGCTTAGTTTTTGAGCATAGAGTTTAGCTTGAGCTACACCCTCCGTTGTCTCTTTTTGTATGCTTTTGGCTTCTACTACAGCTAACTTCACACCTCTATAGACCAGTATATAATCCGCAAAAAGCGACACACCTCTACTACCACCTGGATTTATCTTGCCAGTGGTTATACTACATACATCTCGCTCTCTCAATACTCGTGAGCCATCTACTACACCCCAGCCGTTGTTTTTGAGTTTTTGGTCTATCAGTTCTGCTCTTGTTTCTGCTTCATTCATGGCTGCTATTCTTTCTGCTTCATTCATGGCTGTTCCTTTTTTTGATATTGTTATATTTCATCGTCAAATGCTTGTTGCAAGATTGATTTTTGTAATTCTACTACATTTTCCATTTTTTGTTGATATATTTTCGTCAATTCTTGTGTTTGTTTTGATAATTGATCTAACTTTTTGACGATCCTTTTTTGCTCGGCGATTGGTGGGATTGGTATTTTAACAAAAGATAGTGCATTGGTAGAGAGTTCTTTAAATGTTGCACCTCTACCTAGTTCATTTAAAAGTTTCACGGAATTGCTTAAAAAATAATACAGGTATTCTGTTGTTATTGTGCTTGATGGAATAATACCTCTACACCCCTGATTGGTTGTTATTTCATGAGTATTTATTGCAATATGCCCAATTGGTGCTCTTGTTGATAATATAATTGAATTTTTTGGAATTAGTTTTGCTGATGATTTTTGTAATCCAAGACTTGTAATTTTTCTTGGAGTGTCGCCAACATATTTATTTGTAAGTTTTCCTAAATCTTTTGGTGTAATCCATTTAATATTGCCACCCCAATATTTGCTGTTTCCTGTTTTTGGTGTTCCGCCATTTGTAATCTCACAAACATCACCGAGTTTTTTATCTTGCCATTCTCCATTCTCTATTTTCAATTTTCCATCATCTATTATCTGTTGCAATTTTGACTGAAAAAGTTCCTGAGTATTTTTCAAGTTTTGTTGAGTATTGGCTTTCAATTTGGCAATTTTAGCAAAACTTTCATCTAATTTTTTGACGATCCTTTTTTGCTCTTTAAATGATTTTGGAAAAAAAACTTCTAGTTTATTGAGTTTTGCTTTATTCAAAGTTTTGCCTTTAACTTTTATGTCGCCCTCTGTTGCTTTGTCCCAATCAAAAAAAGACAAATAATAATATAAAAAATGCTTATCTAATTGAATTTTATCTTTTATAGTCAGAGCTGCTATTGCCTCATTAGTAAATAAATCTTTACCTGCGAAAGCCAATCTTCCTAATGTTAGTTTGAAACTACAAAGCAATGTTCCTTTTTTTACAAGTTTAGATATTTTAACAGCCTTGTTGGTTATAAATTCTTTACTGTCATAAATTTTCTTGTTTTTTGCATTTTTTAAGTCTGCAATTTTAAGCCAAGTATTATTAAATGCTTTGTCGGTATCCCAAAAAGTTTCATCTTGACGATAAGGAGTTTTTCCAAATTCAATTTTACAAACATCACCGAGTTTTTTTATTTGCCAACCTTTTTTTAGTTGATAATTAGTTTTTTTATTTTCAATTTTCATTTTTTTATTTTCCATTGTTATAGCTGCTTTCCATTTTTCACTTTCCATTTTCCATTGTTTTAACTGTTTTCCATTTTCCATCAAGCCAAACCTTCCTCTTTTAATTTATCCAAGATTTTGACAGAGGAGATATCTATCTTAGAAAATGCGAACCATTTTTTGCCTAAGTCTTTTAAACTAGCTCCAAAATGATAAATCTCTTTTTCATCTATTATCAAAAAGCGATCGTGAGCGTCTTTAAATACTTTTGCTACTACGACAGGATACTGCTCGTTGTGTTTTTTTATATCTAAGTTTAATTGCTTTGATATGTTTTTAATAAGCATGATAAGATTCACATCTTTATTTCGTTTAGAAAAATGTGTTAACACACTATCATCAATATAATTATCTATCAACATGATTGAAGTTTTTGCTGTTTTTATTAAATCGGATACAAAAGTATAAGCATCAAAAATTTGACCTTGAAAAAATATATCCTGATTTGGTGGCAAACTTGCATTTATCTGCAAATCTATTCCATCTACTTTTGTTGATAGGTTTTGTAGATTGTCTTCTATACGATTCATTCTGTTGTTTAGAGAATAACCTTTGAGTAGATAATCTTTGAGTATTCTATTAGCCCAAATTCTAAATTGTGTGCCTTGTTTGGATTTGACCCTGTATCCTACAGATATTATTACATCAAGATTGTATATTTTCATTTTTATGGTTTGAGTTTTGCCCTTTATAGCACCGTGTGGAGTGGTTAGTAAGAAATCCTTACTAACCACTTTTGGGTCAAGTTCTACCTCTTTGAAAATATTGCCGATATGTTGAGTGATAGCTACTCTATTTCTGCCAAACAAGGTTGCCATCTGGTCTTGGGTGAGCCAGACTGTTTCATCTTCTATTTTGACTTCTATTCGTGAAGTAAGTTTATCGGTTTGATATAAAATTATTTCATTTTTCACGACAATAAACCCTTAATTTCTTTTAAAATACTTGCACTTTTTTGATCCAATTTTGTCATATTTTCTAATATTTCGGCAGGTTTTCGCAATGGTGGTTCTGTTGGTGTATTTGGGTTTTTGGCAGACAAGTCATAGGTTTCTTGATCTATATTTTTTATATCAAATACCCATGAGTTTGGGCTTGTTTTTTGGGTTTTTTGCAATTTTAAAAATTCGCTTAAATCGTTAGTATTCAATGGGTTGGTCTTGCCAAGATTTCTATCTAAATTTAGTTGATAAAACCAAATATTTTTCGTGGGTTTGCCTTTTTTGAAAAACAGCACAACAGTTTTGACACCAGCTCCTGTAAATGTGCCAGATGGCATATCTAAGATTGTGTGTAGATTGCATGAGTTTAATAGTTCTTTTCGCAAAGCTATAGAAGCATTGTCTGTATTGCTCAAAAAAGTATTTTTGATGACAACTCCTGCTTTGCCACCTGTTTTGAGGATTTTGATAAAATGTTGCAAAAAAAGCGAAGCAGTCTCACCAGTTTTTATAGGAAAGTTTTGTTGTACTTGGGCTCTCTCTTTGCCACCAAATGGTGGGTTTGCTAAAATTATATCGTGTCTGTCTTTCTCTTGTATATCGTTGAGATTTTCTGTTAGTGTGTTTGTATGAACTATATTTGGGGCTTTAATACCATGAAATATCATATTCATAGTAGCTATGATATATGCTAAAGATTTTTTCTCTTTAGCAAAAAAAGTGCTTTTTTGCAATACTGTTATATCTGTGGTTGATAATTTTTTGTATTTAGATATTCGTATGCTTCGACCAAAAATCCAGCACTACCAACTGCTGGATCGTATATAGTATCGCCAATCTTTGGGCCTATTGCTTTTATGATTGTTTTGATCAGGGCTCGTGGAGTGTAATACTCTCCACCATTTCGTCCTGCGTTGCCCATGTTTTTGATCTTGCTTTCATACAGATGGCTCATCTCGTGTTTGTCTTTTTGTGTTTTAAACTGCAACTCATCTATCATGATGGCTATCTCTTTTATATTGTATCCGCTTTGTATTTTATTTTTAAGCTCACTAAATATCTCGCCAATTTTATACTCTATCGTGTCCACACTTGTCGCTGTGTCTTTAAACTTTTTCAAATATAGAAAAAGTTTATTGTCTACAAACTCCAAAAGTTGTTGTCCTGTCATGGCATTGTAGTCTATCTTGCCATCTTTTAACTTGGGTGTAGCCCAGTTTGCCCATCTGTATTGTGGTTGTATGATTTTTTGATAAGTTTTGCCAGACAATAGTGCAGATGTTTCATTTTCTTGTTCTATGTCATCAAGATATTTCAAAAACAACATCCACGAAGTTTGTTCTATATAGTCAAGCTCACTTGAACACCCTGCATCTTTGTGAAGTATATCATCTATATTTTTAAAAATTTGTTCAAACATTTTGATCCTTTTTTGTCTCACACATAATTAGGGGCATCATTTGCAAACAATATCAACTCACCTGCTTTGGTTTTGTTTGCCAATGTATCTACTAAATTATTTTTGTCTCTTAATATCAGTAGTTTGTCTTTGTTTATGATTTGCTTGAATACTTTTTCGTTTAAGCCGCTTGTGAGTATCACTTGGTCAAACACCGCCTCTATGGCATAGCACAGTTTTTCGTTGGCTTCTCCAGTAGATTCTATTAGACCGCATGTCACTATAGTTTTGACACCATCAAACTCACTACACAGCGACACGGCTTCGAGCATACCTTGTATGTTGCCGTTGAAACTATCGTCTAAAATAGTCTTGCCATTTGCTTCGATTAGCTCTAGCCTATGTGAGACTGGTTTGAGGGTAGTGAAACTTTTTTGTATCTGCTCTATGCTTATACCCAACTTCAAGCTCATCAAACACACGGCATATAGATTTGTGGCATTGAACTTGCCTAAAAGTGGGGCAGATATATCTATAGTCTTGCCATCTATCGTGAAACTAAACTTTAGTTTATCTTTTATACTACATGTTATATTGTCCGCTTCTAAACCAAACTTTTGTATATTGTTGTATTTTAAAAGTGGCACACTGTCGTGAACTATAGCCGTATCGAGCCGACTACTTTGCAAGGCTTCAGTTTTAGTCAATAAAATATTGTCTATAGTTTTGAAGTATTCTATATGAGCTGGTCCTATTTGACCTACTATGACATATTGAGGCTGTAAAAGTTGAGTGATATCTAGTATATCGCCTTTTTGGCGGGCTCCTGCTTCTACTATATAAAACTGGTGTGTTGCTTGTAAGTTATCGTTGATATCTTGGATGATACCGTTTGTAGTATTGACACTTCGAGGGGTCATATGGCAGTTGTATTTTGTTTTTAAAGTTTCATACAGATAATTTTTGATAGATGTCTTGCCATATGATGCGGTTATGAGCACTATTTTTAGGTTTAGCATACTTTCTAACTTGTGTTTAGCTTGGTGTTTGAACTTTAACATAACTATCGTCTCCCATATGTTTGATACCAACACCACTGCCATGAGCGGTAAAACAACAGGATAAAAGCCACAACTATTAACAAAACACAGAGTATAAACTACAGCAAATACCGCTACAAATAGCACACAAAACCGCTTGATACGAGATGTGAAGTTTAGTTTTTTGTCAAGTTTTTTGAACCACCATATAAATAAAGGTAGATAAAAAAGATATAAAAATATAGCAAAATATATATCATCTATAAAATAATACAACCCAACAGGCAGTAAAAAATAATAAATATGCCACAACTTTTTGTGATGATAGAACACAACACGAGATAAACTATAATTATACCACTGTAAGTTGGTTATCAAATACAAGCTCAAAGCAACTGCCAATACAAAGGAGTTAAGTATATTTAATATTTCCATTTGTTTCCTTTTTTGGTTTTGATATTGTATCACAAAAACATAAAACAATAGAGCAAATTTATTTTAATACGATACAATAACAAAATATACAAACAAGGAATAATATATGCCAGCAAAAAGTATGATAACTGTAGCATTTTTGTCAGTGTTGCTGACGACTGGTTGTGAATTTTTGCCTAATAGCGATAAAAGTTCAAAGCAAAATACAAACAAACAAAGCGAAAAGATAGTAGATAAAACACCACAAAAGACACAAAACCCACAACAAGCATGCGATAACGGAGATATGGCAGGGTGCTTTGAGCTGGGCTATAGTTACGAATATGGCGTAGATGGTAAATCAGACAAACAAAAAGCAGCCAAACTATACCAAAAAGCATGCGACGGCAAATACATGAAAGCATGTTATTATTTAGGATATTTATATATAAAAGGTAGCGGAGTCAAACAAGACAAACAAAAGGCCGTCCAGCTGTTCACAAAGGCATGTAGCGGTGGCGATATGTTTGGGTGTCTAAATTTAGCACATATGTTTGCCAAAGGACACGGAACAAAACAAGACAACCAAAAAGCCAAAGAGTTGTATAAAAAAGCATGCGATGGTGGCACAAAAGCCGGATGCAAATTTTATAAGATACTCAACGAACAAGGTGCAAAATAGTTTTTGTATTGTATAATACAAAAAAAGGTTCATAGATAAAATTGTCGCACCTATGTTAAAAAATATAAAATTTTAACTTGAATTATAATGTGGCAAATAGTTGAGTTAAGTTCATAAGGATACAATACTCTTATGAGATGTAAATGGTGTAACCAAAAATTAATTATAAACAATACAAAAATAATAAATAATGATTTTGATATATACTGCAACGCTTGCAACAATATAGTTTATAAAACAACCCAAAGCAAAACTTTTGTGGGCATTTTAAGTGTATTGAGCTTATGTTTGTATTTTTTTGCTTTGTTTGCTGATTTGTTAGATGTTTATATATTTGATCATATTACTTCATCATTTTATAGTTCTGTTAAGTTTTTGTTTCATAGCGATATAGTCAGCGCATTGCTTATATTTGCAACCATTATTGTGTTGCCACTTTTTATGATGTTGCTTATATTCAATATAAACTACCAAACAAATTTAAAGATACCAAAACACACAACAGATATACTGATAAAAATATACTACAAAATAAAACCATGGCATATGATAGAGGTGTATTTTATAGGTTTGCTTCTCGCTATGATTAAGTTGTATGAGCTGTCGGATGTCGCTATATTGAGTGGTTTTTATCTAACTATCTTGTATATATTGAACTTGTATATTTTGAGTTTAGTTTTCAACCCGCTGCCAACTGATTTTCAGGAATATAAAAAAATCAGCAAAAATTCTTTGTATAAAGCTGTGCTATTTTTGTGTTTGGCTATCATATTTATATATCCAGCTTATAGCTTACCTATGATGAACTTCTCCAAACACGGAGTGTTGTATCCAACCAATATATACGAAGGTATAAACTCATTTATGCAAGATGGTGATTTGGTTGTCCCTGTAATTATATTTGTCGCTAGTATTATCATACCAGCTATCAAAATAGTTAGTTTGATATTTATGATAATTATGACTAAATATAATATATTTAAAGGACACAGAAAACTAGCTACAAAAATATATATATTGTTGGATTTTTTTGGCAAATACTCTTTGCTTGATGTGTTTGTAGTGATATTAGCTTCATCATATATACAGTTTAACGACCTTGTAAATATACAACCAGGTGAAGCATTTGTGCCATTTATATTGGTTGTGATATTTACAATGATTGCGTCTAAAAGTTTTGATACAAGATTGTTGTGGTATAATAAACCATGAAAAATTATACTAAAAAAAATAAAATATCCCTTTTGATCATAAGTTTGGTGCTGCCAGTTGTGGCTTTGCTTATATCGTATGATATGATAAAAAATAGTTTTCAAAAATACAGCAAAGATATCACAGTATTTGTCAAAGACGTAAATGGATTAGACATAAGAAAAAGCCATATCAAATATAGAGGCATAGACATAGGCGATATTGTATCAATAAACCCAGACAAAGACGATATCACAAGATTTAAGTTAGAGGTGAAGATATACAAAGATTATGCCTATCTTATAAAACAAGGCACGATATTTTGGAAGGTATCAGCAAACATATCTTTAGACAAAACAGAAAATTTAGACACTATTTTAAAGGGTAATTATATACAAATATCGCCACCATCATTTGATATAAAAATTTTAAAAACTCTCAAAAATCAAGATATTTTTGTAGCAGGTTTCAAAAAAAAGAACTCTATAGGCACCACTATAGACCTAATATCAGCCCAAACAAACCCAAAAGTAGGCGATGGTGTGTATTTTCAAGATATAAAAATAGGCGAAGTTTTGAAGAATTTTCTACAAAACAACATATCCCACACATCGGTGCTCATATATGAAAAATATCAACATATCATAAGTCAAAATTGCTATTTTTATATAAAGCCACCTGTTGATATAGATCTAAAATTTGACAGCATAGATGTGATAGTAGAACCCATAAACACTATACTCAAAGGTGGATTACATATAGTCAAAGACAGCACAATACAAGATATAAACAACAAAAAAATATACAACTCCCAAGCGGAACTATACAAAACAGAAAAGTTTTATTTTAGTTTTGATATTGTTGGCGATATGGCAAAAAATAGCGAGACTATATATTATAAATCAATCAAAATAGGTTTCATCAAATCCCAAAGACTTAAAAATCAAGATAAAATATCAACCGCACACATAGAGAATAGATACAAATATCTCATAAACTCTCACACAAAATTTTATAAAATCAACAATATCCAAGCAAGTCTGGGATTAGATGGTTTCAAGCTAAAAGTGCCAGATATCAAAGAGATAGCCACAGGAGGCATATCGTTTGTATATAGAGATTCAACAAATAAAAAATACAAAAAAAGTTATAAACTATATAAAAGTTTAGATGATATAAAAACCAAACAAAACAGCTACAACTACTTTGACATAACTTTGAGTGCGAACAACCTATTAAACATAAAAACATCATCTTCTTTGTTTTATAAAAATTTTAAAATAGGTTCCATAAAAACGATAAATCTAAACAACAACAAAATCAACATAAAGATAAAAGTTCAAAACAAGTTCAAAAAATATTTTGGCAAAAATTCAAAGATATATTCAGAAGGATTGAAAGTAGGGCTTGATGGAGTGCAAAATTTAAGTAGCGCTGTGTTAGGCGACAAACTTCATCTTGTATCGAGTGTTGGAGGATTTAAAGATAGTTTCAAACTGCATCAAATAAACCTAAATAAATACACATACATAGATGGTTTTAGAGTTAAACTATATCATAAAAATAGCAAAAGTATATCAATAGGCACTCCTTTGTTTTATAGATACAAACAAATAGGAGCAGTGCAAGATATAAGCTTTTATAAATCAGGAGTGATGTTTGATATTTTTATAGAAAATAGATACAAAAGTTACCTCAAGAATGATTCTTCTTTCAAACGAAATAGCACTATAGATATGAAGTTTAGTATATTTAACTCGCAAATAAAAATAGGCACACTCAAAGATATATTTGCCGGTGGCCTATCAATACACGATGGCAAAAGTAGCAAAAATGCCAAACAAGGACAAATTTATAATCTCATCGTAGATAAGTAGATACACTGCTTGTGGCTATTTTTTATAAAAGATTTCTCAATTGTTCTTTGTATTTGGTTATGTCAAAACTATCTAAACCGCTAACTCCATCTTCAAATGCTGCCAATGCCACAGCTGATGATACTTGGATTAAGTTTTCTTTATTGAATGGTGTTGGTATTATATAATCTTTGCCAAAATGCATATCTTGGTTGTTGTATATATCTTTGACATATTGTGGCACTGGGTCTTTGGCGATACTGGCTAACGCATAACAAGCTTCAAGCTTCATATTTTCTGTGATTTTTGTAGCTTGCACATCTAATGCCCCACGAAATATAAAAGGAAAGCCCAACACATTGTTCACTTGATTGACATAATCGCTTCGTCCAGTAGCTATGATAGCATCATCGCGGACAGCTTTGATATCTTTTGGCAGTATCTCAGGTGTAGGATTTGACAAAGCAAATATTATAGGTTTATTAGCCATAGACTTGACCATATCTTTTGAGACAATTTTTGCGGCACTCAGGCCCAAAAACATATCAGCTCCCTTCATAGCATCGCTTAAAGTTTCGCAAGTTGTGTCTATAGCAAACTTTTTTTTGTATTTGTTTAGGTCGTCTCGTTTGTGATTTAAAACACCTTTGCTATCGGTCATGATTATATTTTTGACACCTAATCTTTGATACATATTTGCACAACTCATAGCAGCAGCTCCTGAACCACTTATAACCACTTTTATTTTATCTATTGGTTTGTTTACTAATTCACATGCATTTATAAGCCCAGCACTTGTGATGATAGCTGTGCCGTGTTGGTCATCGTGCATTATTGGTATATCAACTATTTTTTGAAGTTCTTGTTCTATAAAAAAGCACTCAGGTGCTTTGATATCTTCAAGATTTATACCACCAAAAGTTGGTGCAATTGCTCTACATACATCGATTATCTTTTGTGGATCGGTTTCATCTACTTCAATATCAACTCCGTCAAGTTTAGCAAATTTTTTAAACAGCACAACCTTGCCTTCCATCACTGGTTTTGAAGCGATAGCACCTAAATCACCCAATCCTAAAACTGCTGTTCCGTTGCTTATGACTGCCACTGTGTTTGCTTTTGTGGTGTATTTGTATGCCAATTTTTTATCTTTGTTTATGTGTAAGCATGGCACTGCTACACCTGGTGTGTATGCTAAACTTAAATCTCTTTGGTTTTCGCATTTTTTTGTTATATTCGTAGATAGTTTGCCACCTATGTGATACTCCAATGCCTCTTCGTCTGTTATATTCATATATATCCTTTTTTTGAAACTATAACATAAAATTCTTTATATTAAAGAATATTTTTAAGTTTTTTATGATATTGTCTCATAAAGGATTGTGGATGAAAATAATTGTAGTTTTTTTGTTGGTAGCAGCAAATATGTTTGGCGTTGATGGTGCAGCTGGGCATATGGTAGAGGTATTACCCAAAGTAGATATAGGCAAAAAACTCTACGATACTCACTGTGCTGTGTGTCATCACCCAGACAGGATAGGTTTGGACGGACCACCACTTCATAAAAAAAGCCTACGAAGCTATAAAGTTGGAGTGTTGTCAGATAAAATCAAAAACGGTTTTCCTCAAACTCTTATGCCCAAATATGAGTTTCTAAATCCATACGAACTACTACAGATAGCAAGATATATCAAAAAGCCTTTAGACCAAAATATAATATGGGACAAAAAAGATATAGATGGTAGCTTGACTACTTTTAAAGACCGCCCAAATCCCCTAAACATACAAGATATAGAACAAGTGCTACCAGTAGTGGAGCGAGAGGGCGACAAAGTATGGGTCATGGAGGGTGAGAAAATCTTAAGCAAATTTCATCTAGATCATGTGCATGGTGGTATCAAATATACTATGAATAAAGAAAATTATGGTGAGTTTATATTTGTGCCGACAAGAGACGGCTGGGTGCAAAAGTATTCGCTCAAAACAGGCAAGCGAGAGCCAAAGATACGAGCATGTATAAACTTACGAAATCTATCTATATCAAAAGATGGCAAAAATCTACTGACCACATGCCTACTACCCAAACAGCTAGTGATATCCGATATCAAGAGTATGAAAACCAAAAAGATTGTGCCACTAGATGGCAAGGTGAGTGCTTTGTATGAGTTCTATAGCAAAGATAGGGCAATGTGGACCTATAGAGACAAACCGCTCATCGGTATGCTAGATACCAAAACTTTGGATATATCATATATAAAGATAGAGGAGCCTATAGAGGACTTTTTCATAGAGCCTTTTGAGGAGTTTATCATAGCTACTTCTCGTGGCGGCAAGAGTATGAAAGTGCTTGAGCTGAAAGATTTCAAGGTAGTGTTTGAGGAAAGTATGGAGGGTATGCCGCATCTTTTTAGTGCTACTTATTGGTATAATGACGGGCAGTTTTATTTTGCTACGCCACATATACGAAAGCCATATGTGACTGTATGGCAGATGTTTGACTGGAAATTGGTCAAACAGATAAACACAGGAGGCGATGGGTTTTTTGTGAAAACTCACCCATATACACCATATTTGTGGGCGGACAATGGCACAGATGAGCTGGTCCTCATAGACAAACAAACATACAAAAAAACTATATTAACTCCACGAAAAGGCAAACAATACATACACACAGAATATAGTGGCGATGGAAAACTAGCATACTTGAGCTTATATGAAGCCGATGGCGAGATAGTCGTTTTAGATACCAAAACACAAAAAGAGCTGGTAACTTATAAGGCAAATATACCTGTAGGTAAATATAACTTTGTAAATAAAAACAGACGATTTTATCCACGACTTTTTGGTCAGACGATATATGAACAAAACACAAAAAACACAAAAAAGTTAAACGACTACGAAAAACGAAGCCTAAAAGCATACAAAGATAGTATCAAAAAATGACGACAAAAAAAAGTTTCGCAGATATTAAGCTACACTTTGATACACTCAACCGCGACCCGGAGCATTTTGTCAACTCAAACGATATCTGCACTCCTATGGATTGTGTCAAAGAGATGGTAGATAGTATCCCAGAAAACTTTTGGCAAAACAAAAATATAAAAGTGTTAGATAGTTGCTGTGGCAACGGCAATTTTCATGGGGTATTACAAACCAAAACATCGTTGGATAATTTGTATTTCAACGAGATAAACTTAAAAAGAGTGGCAAATGTCAAACAATATTTTGGTGACAATATAAACATAACCCAGAAAGATTTTTTGAGTTTTGGCAGTGGTGGCGGACTTTTTGAAAACGAAGATATCAAATATGACCTGATAGTATCAAACCCTCCGTATGCGAAGTTCAATGGCGAAAACAGAACATCAAAAAACCACAATATGTCGAGAGATTTTATAAAAAAGGCGATAGAACTGACTAAAAAAGACGGACTTATATTGTTTATCGTGCCAAATAACTGGATGTCGTATTCCGACAGAAACACTCTGCCTAAACTTCTGAGTCAATATCAATTTCTCACCTTGGATATAGGTGGAGCGAAAAAGTATTTTCCAAAAGTCGGTTCCTCTTTTACTTGGTTTTTGCTACAAAAATCACCAAACAAATATGAATTTACGATAAACAACAACTACAAGCTCAAAGACACGAAAAAAACCAAACTCAAACCAAACTCAAAGTTTATACCGCTGTATCTATCAAATACTGTGTCATCTATTTTAGACAAAACTATATACGATGAAACTTTGCCACGATACAAAGTCCAAACTACCAGCTATCTGCATCGCACTACCAAAAAGCATTTGATAAACGATACCAAAACAGATACATACAAATATAGACTTATTCATACCCCAAGCACTACGGTATATAGCAAACAAAAGCATAAATTTCAAGATGGATTTAAAGTGTTTATGTCGCTGACCAATCAATACGGAACATATGTAGATAACTGTGGCATGACCCAATCCATAGCATTTGTGATGTGTGAAACCCAAACTCAAGCAGATAAAGTCAAAATAGAGCTAGATAGTGAGGTATATAAATTTATCAACAATATCACAAGATATGGCAACTTTAACAATGTGCGAGTGTTGCAAAGTTTCCCAGTGCTAGATAGCTTCAAATTAAACGACAAAGAGACAAAGTTTATAAAAAAATTTAACGAGGTGTATTATGGCAAAAAAAGAAAATAGAAATATGGTTCTAATAGAATCTGTCCGCGAGTTAGACAATGAAGTCCTGTTTGACAAGTTTAAATTAAAAAAGCATTTTGAATTTTTGTGCGAGTTGAAACCAAATTTCAAAGATGAAAAACTTGATATTATAAACGAAGATAAGGATATCATCAAAAATAGTGGTTTGGTTTATATATTTGTGATAAATGGTAGAATATTTAAGATAGGACATACCATAACCTCTATGATAAAACGAATTCAATCATATAACTGTGGCAAGATTAAATATAGGGAATCTGGAACATGTAGCACCACAAACTATTTTATATTGCAAAGTATATTAGAAATTGGGGAGATAGTAGATGTATATGCCTTTTTCCCAGAACAACCAAAATATAAAATATTTGGTAAAATATATCAAAATGGCAGGTCGCCATCTAAAACTGCGGAAAATATTATAATAAATGAATTTATCAAAAATCATGAGAAAAAGTCGATAGGCTGCACTCAAACATAAGGACACAAGCACACATATAAAAATACACATATAAATTATTTGTATAGTTATCGCAAATTTTTGTTAAGTTTGTTTTGATACAATTGTTTATGAAATTTATATATATTTTGCTATTCTTTGCCAGTTTAGTTTTTGCAAACATAGCGGGCATACCTAATGACTATGAAATCAAAGGTCGTTTTGCACCAAACAAAGAGTGTGTTAGGTGCCATCTCGATATATATATGGAGTTCAAACAAAGCAAACACAAAAATACAAATATACTAAACAACCCTATTCATAAAGCTATGTTCAAAACAAATCCACTCAGCAAACAAAACAGATACACATGTGCAAAATGCCATTCGCCTACAAGCAAAAATATAAACGATATAGCAAAAGGCAAAAAACTTTTAAACAACAAAAACAAAGAGGACACACAAGGTATATCTTGTGCGTATTGTCATCGTATCGAGTCCATCAAACAGCATAACAAAGAGTATAAAAATATAATATCAAAACAAAAATTGAGATATTTCTCAAAAAGAAAACAGATATTGGATTCACCTTTTCATGATGTCAATACTACAAACCAACAGTTTAATAACGGCAACATATGTTTAGCATGCCATACACAGCACACAAAAGAGAAAAACTTAGTATCTAAAAAAAATCAAATGTATTGTGTATTTTCAAACTCAAACGATAAAGGCGAAAATAAAAATAACAACAAACAAAACTGTATTACTTGCCATATGCCACAAATAGAAGGAAGTTTAAGCGATAGGTTGGACACTGCTACTCATGCATATCATGGTTTCGCCGGTATTGGAAAAGATAGTTTTATGCTAAACAAATATGTAGATATGAATATAAGCAAAAGTGGCGATGGATTTGATATAACAATCACAAATAACTCAACTCATGACCTTTTGTTGCATCCTATTCGCGGGTTGTATCTAAAAGTAAGCATACAAAAAGATGGCAAAACAGTGAAAACTTTCAAAACTATAGAGTTCAAAAAAGAGACAATACAAACAAAACAAAAACCACTATCGTGGCTTGAGTGTAGCTTATCTTATAAAAATACTATAAAACCAAAACAAACAAAAGAATATTTTTTTAAGTATATATTATCAAAAAACGATATAGTTACAGCAAAACTATTATATAAACAAATAAGAGATAAAATTGCCAAAAAAGCAAAACTTAAAAAGGCTAAATTTATGTTATTTAAGGAGATAAAAAGATGAAGTTAGCAAAAATATTCATAGCGTTGGTTATATGTTTTGTTTATATACAAGCAAAAGATTATGCAAAAGTAAATGGTGAAAATGTAAACACACAAGATATCAACAACATGATGAAAAATTTTAAACACTTAGGAGAGTTTGATAAGCTAAACAAAGACCAGCAAGATATCGTTTTGACGCAAACGATAGATAGCAAAATCACAAAACAAATAGCTCTCAAAGATAAAATATCACAAACAAAACTATATAAGGATAGCTTGAAAACTATTAAAGATAAACTGCTTGTAGAAGTATGGATGAAAACCGAATACGAAAACATAAATATAAGCGACCAAGAGATAAAAATCCACTACAATAAAAACAAACAAGATTATATAACAAAACATGAGATAAAAGCAAGACACATAGTCCTAAAAACTAAAAAAGAAGCCAACGAGATATTAGCACTTTTAAAAAAAGAAAATGAAGCAACACTACAAAAAGCATTTATAAATCTTGCTGTCAAACACTCTATTGGTCCAAGTGCATCAAATGGCGGAAGTCTTGGCTGGTTTTCCAAAGGCAAAATGTTAGATAGTTTTTGGAAAGTGTGCGATAGTCTAAAACAAAATCAGTATGCTAAAACTCCGCTACAAACTGAGTTTGGTTATCATATCATATATGTAGATGGAGTGCAACTTGCATATACTATGAAACTTCAAGATGCGAAAAAAGAGATAAAAGATAAACTAAAAGAGATAAAATTTCAAAAACAAATAACACAAAAAATAAAAATGTTTAAACAAAAATCAAATATAAAGATATATTAGATGTATAAAACCAAACATAAAAAGGAGAAAATATGAAAAGATGGATAGTAGGAGTATTTGTTATGGCGGTATTGGCAACAGTATCAATAGCAAGTGACGATATAGTAGGTAGCTGGAAAACGATAGATGACAAAACAGGCAAAGCCAAATCAATAGTATCTATATACAAAAAAGGTGGTGAGTATTTTGGAAAGATCGAAAAACTGCTTATAAAAAACCCAGATAACCCAGAGCAAATATGTCTAAACTGTAAAGATGAAAGAAAAAATAAAAGTCTCATAGGTATGGATATAATTGAAAATATGACGATGGTAGATGAAACCCTCGAAAATGGAACAATACTCGACCCAGAAAATGGCAAGATATACAAATGTAAGATATGGTTAGAGGACGGCAAGCTTAAAGTGCGAGGTTATATTATGTTTTTGTATAGAACACAAACTTGGCATAGAAAATAGATAGCATACATACATAGTGCATGTGAATAGTTATCAAATATCTATAAGTGGTGTAGTGCAAGGTGTGGGTTTTCGTCCATTTGTCTATAATTTAGCTTCAAAATATGGCTTGTGTGGGGTCGTGCATAATGACTCGTATGGAGTCAAGATAATTATAAACAGCGACAGTGAAATGATAGAGAAGTTTGTAGGCGATATAAAGACAGACAAACCACTACTTGCAAAGATAGACAATATAGAGTTTAAAAAAATAGCACAAAAGCAGTTTGATAGCTTTGAGATAATCAAAACCAAGCAAACAGCCCAACAATACACTAAAATACCGCCAGATATATCTATATGTAAGCAGTGTCAAGGTGAGCTAAACGACTCTGCCAACAGACGATATGGCTACGCTTTTATCACTTGTGTTTCTTGTGGCCCTAGGTGGAGTATCATCAGATCATTGCCATACGATAGGGCTAATACATCGTTTGATAAGTTTGATATGTGTGAAAAGTGTGCTGTGGAATACGCCGACCCAAAAGATAGACGATATCATGCCCAACCTATAGGGTGCTTTGATTGTGGTCCTGTGTTAAGCTTGAGAGATACAAACAAAAATATAAAGATATCACAACAAGATATGATACCAAAAGTAGCAAAATATATCAAAGATGGTTTTATAGTAGCTATCAAAGGAGTTGGAGGATATCATCTTGTATGCAATGCCACAAATGACAAAGTAGTCAAATTATTGAGACATAGAAAACAAAGAGCACACAAACCATTTGCAGTGATGATAAAAGATATAAAAACAGCAAAAACTTTAGCTACTATAAACACTAAAGAGCAAGAATATCTACAAAGTCCTCAAAGACCAGTAGTGGTGTTGCAAGAAAATAGAAACGATGTATTATCTAAATATATAGCTCCAAATATAGATAAAATTGGATTGTTTTTACCATATAGTCCTATACATATAATGCTTTTAGATATATTAAACACCCCTATAGTAGCTACGAGTGCAAACATAAGTGGAGAGCCACTTTGTATGGATAGCACCGATATAGATGAGCTAAAACATATTTGGCATTTTTGTTTAGAATACAACAGAGACATTTTAAATAGTAGTGACGATAGTGTATTGTGTGTAGTCGATGATAAACCAATATTTTATAGAGTAGCTCGTGGGTTTGCCCCACTTTCTATAAAGCTACCAAAAAAGTTAGATGAAAATATATTGTGTGTAGGAGCAAATCAAAAATCAACCGTGTGTATAGCTTTTGAAAATACAGCAGTAATTTCACCACATATTGGCGATATAGAAAGTATCAAATCCATAAAACATTTTGAAAAAAATATAAACAACCTGAAAAATATATACAACTTCACACCACAGCTTATATCTATGGACAAACACCCAAGCTACGAAAGTGTGAAATATAGTTTAAAACAAAATACGAAAACCACAAAAGTTCAGCATCATTATGCTCATATAAGGTCAGTGTTGATAGAGCAAAACATAAACCATAAAGTTTTGGGAGTTTCATGGGATGGCACAGGATATGGCGATGATGGCACACTTTGGGGCGGTGAGTTTATAGTTTGTGACACAAAGTTCTACAAAAGAGTTTGTAGTTTCAAACAATTTAAACTAATAGGTAGCCACAAAGCTATAAAAGAACCAGCTCGTGTTGCGTTGTCGATATTGTTTGATATATATGGCAAAAAAACTTTAAGTTTAAACTGCCACACCACGCGGTATTTTACAAAACAGCAGTTAGATACTTTATATGTAGTTTGGCAAAAAGGCATAAATAGCCCAAATACATCATCTGTAGGCAGATTGTTTGATGCTGTGGCATCTTTGTGTGATTTGATACATATCATAACTTACGAAGGACAAAGTGGGGCTATGATGGAGCAGTATTTTGATAGAAATATAACACAAAGTTATGACTATGATATAAAAGATGGCAAAATAGATATATCAAAAATGATAAAACAGATGATAAGCGAAAATGATAAAATACTGATAATATCAAAATTTTACAGAACACTTGTAGATATCATATATACGATATACAAACAAGAGGCTTCGCCATTGGTTTTAGGTGGCGGAGTTTTTCAAAACAGTGTTTTAGTTGGCTTAATCAAAGAAAAAATACAAAGAGTATGTATGTCAAATAAACTACCACCAAATGATGGCGCTATATGTTTAGGACAAATAGATATAAATTTGCAACAATATTGATTTTTTTGAGATAGATTAAGCAAAAAAGTTGTATAATAACAAAGTTTTAATATAAAAGGAGAAAAATGATAAAACTCAACAGCAACAGAGGATTGAAAATTTAATTCAATTTGTAAAATTATACCTTTTTGGTATAGTTAAAACATTAAGGTGTTCTAAAAATAGATGCGCCTTATAATTAAGGAGAAAATATGGAAGACAGACGAGATATTATGATGTCAATGTTTAAAGCAAATGGAGCAAATGCTGAAACAAACAAAGATGATAAATATTATAAGCAACTTAAAAACGATTTAGACGCAAGGGTAAAACAACTTGAAAAGTTACCTGCTATGCATGATGTGTCATTAAAAGAAACACTAAAAAATGAGGGTATAAATAGACGAGACTTTATGAAGTGGGCGACAGCTGCATGTGCTATGTTGTCGCTTCCTGCTGGTTTTGTGCCAACAGTAGCAAAAGCAGCTGAATTAGCAGATAGACTGCCAATAATCTGGCTGCATATGGCAGAGTGTACTGGTTGTTCTGAGTCGTTGTTAAGGTCAGCAAATCCATCTATTGATAGTTTGATATTTGATCATATATCACTTGAGTATCACGAAACGCTTATGGCAGCATCTGGCTGGCAAGCGGAGCAAAACTTGGAAAATGCTATGCACAAATACAAAGGTAAATATGTGCTCATGGTTGAAGGTGGAATACCTATGAACAACCAAGGTGAGTTTTTAACTATCGGCGGACATGGCAAAAAAGGTGTTGAGATAGCAAATGCGGCAGCAAACGATGCAGCAGCTATATTTGCGATAGGCACTTGTTCGTCATTTGGAGGAGTTCAAGCAGCAGCACCAAACCCAACTGGAGCTGTATCTATGAGCGAAGCTACTGGCAAAAATGTGATAAATGTTCCTGGTTGTCCTCCAAGTGAGAAAAACATAGTAGGAACACTTTTGCACTTTTTGCTTTATGGAACATTGCCAGCACTCGATGCATACAACAGGCCTCAGTGGGCTTATAAAAGAAGAGTTCATGACCAATGCGAACGAAGAGGGCATTTTGATGCAGGTGAGTTTGTAGAACAATATGGTGACCATGGAGCAAAAGAAGGATATTGTTTATACAAAGTAGGATGTAAAGGTCCATATACATTTAACAACTGTTCAAAAAATAAGTTCAACCAAGGAACTTCTTGGCCTATACAAGCTGGTTTTGGCTGCATGGGTTGTAGTGAGCCTGATTTTTGGGATACTATGGGAGTAGTTGGAGAACCACTAAAAGACAGACTATATCATACTACATTTGGTGGTCTTGGTGCAGATGCTACTGCGGACAAGATAGGTATGGGAGTGCTCACTCTTACAGCAGTAGGTATAGCAGCACATGCAACAATAGCGGCCATAAAACCGCCAAAAGAATAAGAAACAAAAGGAGAAATTATGGCAAAAAGAATAGTAGTAGATCCAATTACTAGAATAGAAGGACACTTAAGAGCAGAGGTAATAGTAGGAGATGACGGTGTAGTTCAAGACGCATTTGTGGCATCTACTTTGTGGAGAGGATTGGAGGTCATAGCCAAAGGACGAGACCCTAGAAACTTACCACTTATGATGCAACGAATATGTGGAGTATGCACCTATTCACACTATTTAAAAAGCACAATGGCAGTAGAAAATGCTTTGGGTATAAAGATACCATACAACGCAGAGTTAGTAAGGACACTTATGAACGCAGCTTTGTTTTTACACGATCATCCAGTGCATTTTTATCATCTTCACGGGGTTGATTGGGTTGATATAACATCAGCACTTAAAGCAGATGAAGAAAAAGCAAGTAAATTAGCATTTAAATACACACCCAACCCTATAGGCACAGGTGCAAATGACTTGAAAAAAGTCAAAGAAACTATCACAAAGTTTGCTTCACATCCACAAGGACTTGGACCATTTGCAAATGCATATTGGGGACACTCAACATACAAAATGTCACCAGAACAAAACTTGATAGCTTTGTCTCATTATTTAAAAGCTTTAGAGATGCAAAGAATGGCAGCACAGATGATGGCAGTATTTGGTGGCAAACAGCCACACCCACAAAGCTTGGTAGTAGGTGGTATAACATCTGTTATGGATATACTTGATCCATCGCGTATGGGTGAGTATATGGTCAAGTTTCAAAAGATGGCAGACTTTGTTACCAATGCTTATCATGCCGATATCAAGATGGCAGCCGAAGTTTATGCTACAGAGGGTTCTGTAGTCAAGCCAGTAGGGGTCAAAAACTTCATGGCATACAAGGACTTCATGGTAGGACCAGATGAATATTTGTTTGATAGTGGTTATATACTAAATGGCGATATATCAAAAGTGTTTGATATAGATGAAGAGCTTATAACCGAAGAAGCTACTCACTCATGGTATGAAAATGATGGTGCTTTGCATCCATACGATGGCGAAACATCTCCAAAATATACTGGATTTAAAGATGGTCAAACAGTAGGGCCAGATGGTGCGATGATTGATACAAAAATAGTAGATGAAAATGCAAAATACAGCTGGATAAAAGCACCAAGATACGATGGTAAACCTATGGAAGTAGGACCTTTGGCATGTCTGTTGGTAAGTTATGTGCGAGGCAACAAGATAGTCCAAGACACAGTCAATAAATTTCTCAAAGATACAGGACTACCTGTGGCAGCTTTGTTTACAACTTTGGGACGAACAGCAGCCCGTATGCTGCAAGCTCAAATCATAGCAGACAATGCTATGAAAGCATTTAACAATCTAGTGCAAAACCTAAAAGTAGACCAAGAAACTTGTGCTACTTATACTATAGACAAAAACAAAGAATACAAAGGTAGAGGTATGGGCGATGTTCCTCGAGGTATGCTTAGCCATTGGATTCGTATCAAGAACGGTGTTTGTGAAAACTATCAAGCAGTAGTGCCATCTACTTGGAACGCAAGTCCAAAAGATGCACAAGGTCAACACGGACCATACGAAGCTGATTTGATAGGTCTAAAGATAGCTGACCTTTCTAAACCATTAGAGATAATACGAATCATACACTCATATGACCCTTGTATTGCTTGTGCTGTGCATGTTATGGATACAAAAGGCAACAAACTAAGCGAGTATAAAGTGGATCCACTTTATAGTAGTTGTAGTGAATAGGAGTTTAATATGGAAGCAAATGTAGATATTGAAAGGAAAGTTGAATTTAGTACAGCATATAGATGGCAACACTGGATAAGAGCTGCCTCGATAGTGGGACTTGTCATCACTGGTTTTTATCTTGCGATTCCTTTCGTAGCACCAGCAGTCAATGCAGAACCTACAAATTTTATGAATGCACTTTTTAGAAGTTGGCATATGATATTTGGATTTTTTTTGATGGGTGCGATTTTATACAAAACATACTTTTTCGTATTTGAAAAAGACAATGAGATGGAAAGATTAGCTATAAAAGACCTATTGAATTTGAAAATTTGGTCACAGACTATCGGGTATTATCTGCTCATATCAAAACACCCAAAACTAAGTGGAGAATACAACCCACTTCAGTTTGTAGTTTATTTTATGTTTTATATTATGATGTTTATACTTATCGTTACAGGTTTGATTTTGTTTGTTCACTCATATCACGGTGGTTTAGGAGCTATACTATATGCTCCTATGAGAAGTATAGAAGTAATGTTGGGCGGTCTTGCATGGGTGAGACAACTTCATCATATAGTTATGTGGGGTGTTATATTATACGTAGTAGGACATGTGTATATAGCGATATTCAACGCTGTATTTAGACGCGAAGGTGCCATAGATGCTGTATTTAGTGGTATGAAGTGGCGTGAAAAACATAAAAAATAACGAATAATAAAAACTTGAAAATACTGATTTTAGGTATCGGGAATATACTATTTGGCGACGAGGGTATAGGGGTTCATATAGCACACTATATCAAAGAGAAATACATTTTCTCTTCAAAAGAGCATACTGTAGATGTGTTGGACGGTGGCACACTTGCCCAAAGACTTATACCCATAATCACTGAGTATGACAAAGTAGTCATAATAGATTGCGTGAAAGTTCTCGATGCCAGTATAGGCGATGTGTATAACTTTGATTTTCAAGATATGCCTGAGTATATCACTTGGAGTGGTAGCGCTCATGAAGTTGAGATGCTGCAAACACTGCAAATGATTGATATGATGGGCGACTTACCACCTATAAAAATAGTAGGAGTAATTCCGTATGTCATAGGAGAAAATAGCACATTTACTATGACACCAACTGTATTGGAGGCTTCTAAACTTATGGAAAGCGAGATCATCAAATATATCAAAAGTTTTGATATACAAGTTGATATTAAAAATGAAGTAAATTTAGTAGAAGTATCAAAAACATCTTATTTGAAAGGTTCTTTATGATATTGGAGTTTAAGTTTGATTTAACACATGAGTGTTTTGTGTATGAAGCTATCATACACAAACTTATATCAAAAACCAATACCAACTCAAAACTTATAAAGTCATCTAAGAATCTTTGTTTGTATATAGAAAATGAAGATGAAAATATATTAAAAGAGTTTTCCACAAAATTGTCAAATAGTTTGCCACTATCGATTTATCTAAAAGATACACAAGTCCAAGCAACGACAAAAATACCAGACGATGAAAAAAAACTACCCACAAGCAAAACAAACGAAGCTTGTATTGGGTTTTGCCCACAGTGTCTAACAGAGTTAAACGATGAAAAGCATAAAGATTATTTTAATATATTTAAAGAGTGTGAAGTGTGTGGATATGGTTTAAATACCACAAGCACAAACTACAAACCACAGATACAAAAATTGGCACAAGATATAAAAGATGGCAAACATATCAAACTAAATTTAGGTTATGGCACATTTATTGTAGGAGCTTTAAGTCCAAAGTGCAACGATTTTGAGTTTGATATAATAACTTATGATTTAGCAGTTTGTGAAAAATACACAAATATCACTAAACACGAAGTGTTGGCTATGGGAGCAATTGAGAAACCATTTATCAAACTAAAAACGAACTTGACATTTAAACAAGATTTTGAAGGTATCAACAAAGAGTTGATAAGATTTAAAATAAGTGACGATGTGTTGTTGTATCTACTTTCAAAAGAGCTGCACCGTCTTGATATTCAGCTGATATTTATAACCAAAGATGATATAGCTTTTGATACTGTATTTGATGAGATAAACCCCACACAAAATATAGAACCCATAGAGTGTATAGTGAGCGCTCAAGATATTTTGCTCATAAAAGATTTGCAAACAGATAAAAACTATGTAGAATATTTCAGTTCAAAATTAGATAAATATAAACTCAAAAAAGAGACCGTAGCTGGTGTATGTTTGTCAAAAAAAACTACAAATAGTGTGCTGTTGTATCAAGATAAGTTTGGTATAGTTGAAAGTTTGTGTTTCAAAATAGAACAAGACAGTATAGCAAGTATCTTTGAGGCTATAAAAAATAGTGACAAAAGTGGAACTAAATTGGTGCGAAACTACCAAAATAGTTTCAAAGATATTTACAACGATATAAAAGAGATAAAGTTTGACCGCCAAGACACAAGCATAGGAAATCTATTGCGAATATGGGGTATAGTAGCTATAGTGTTAGGATACACCACAAACAAAAACATAGCTCAAGCTGGTGAAGTGTTGATAGAAAATATACTTGAATTTCAAGGCGACAAGGGTCCTAGGGTTGATTATAAGATAGTCAAAAACACAAAAACCATAGATACTATCAAGCTCGTATCAACTGCTATGAGTTTTCGGTTAGCGGGAGTTGAGAGCTTGACTTTGAGTTATGGTGTAGTTGAGAGTTTTTGTGATTTTTTGTCGCTGTATCTTGACGATATAAAACAAACAATGAGTGTAGAAAAGGTAGTGGTCATGGGCGATATGCTTGAGGTCAAACCGCTATTTATCCATATGAGTGAAAAGATGTCAAAAAATCACAAGATATATTTTCCAATAGAAACATAGGCAGATATATGGAGTATGGATTGTATTTGGTATTTTGGTATGGTATTGTTCATGCTATAAGTCCAGACCACCTCGTGGCTATAGCTAACTTCTCTATAGGTAAATCAAAGCTAAAAACTATGTTTATCACTATTTTCTTCGCATTTGGTCATGGATTGACTATATATTTGCTAGCAATAGTGCTGTCGTCTATAGATATAAGCGACTATATATTAAGTTGGGGCGATACAGTCTCTGGAGCTGTGATACTTGGTTTGGGATTGTATTTGTTATATATGGTCAAAACTGATCAAATACAACTTCAAAAACATATACATAAAAACAAAGAGCATATTCATATATGGTATGGCAAAAAACACTCACACAACAACAACGACACAAGCGGAGCCTTGGGTATAGGGGTGCTTATGGGTATAGGCGGTGTGCGAGGAGCCATCATAACCTTGGGAGCCATAAGTGGTGGCGAAGTTGGACTAGAGCTTGTTTTTATGTTTGTAGTAGGTGTCTGCGTGGTATTTTTAATCTTTGGTGGTGCCATGTTGTATATAAATCAAAACTTACTCAAAAACAAAAGAAATATAAAAATAGTGTTAGCAACTACGGGGGCAGTGAGTGTAGCCGTGGGTGCTGGTATGTTGATATAAAAATCATAGTAGCAACTCGCTTGCTACCACGAGTTAGGTGCGAAAAACAGAAAACAGAAAACCGAAAACAGTCCGATATCTGGTATCCGGTATCTGTTATCAGAATGAGTGAGACATCTTATCCAAAGCGAACCATTGTAGCTGAATTGTTTCGGCTTTGCCTCACAATAGTAGTTTGTCCTTTAAAGCGATATACCAATAAAAAATATATATTTTTCTATATTCTCGGAACTCCTGACTTGTCTGGGGCAAAATATGGAATAAACAACAAAATAGAATATAATTTTGTTTGTAGTAGTTTGAAACTTCTGCTTTGCAATCTTTTACCCATTATACCTACTTTTTTAGAAAAAGTAGGCAAAACAAGAGAATCGCTTTTTTGTGATAACAAAAAATGTTTCTGTGAAAAATCGGTATCGGCAGTTATAATTTCAGGGATATTTTCTCAAAATTTCTAAAAATGAAAAACTCATTCTGGCGAATTTAAAACAGTTTCATTTTTTATACGAAATTTACCAAAAATATCTTTTTCCTGAAATTACAAAGCGAACCATTGTAGCTGAATTGTTTCGGCTTTGCCTCACAATGATAATTGTCCACTAAGCGATATATCTACAAAATAGCGAGATATGTTATGTTCTCGGAACCCTAAACTTGTTTAGGGCAAAATGTGAAGCAACCAATAAGATAAAATATATTTTTATTTGTAGTAGTTTGAACGATTGGCCCCGAACAAGTTACGGGGTTCCGAGTAGTTTGAACGATTGGCCCCGAACGAGTTCTTTGGTTCCGAGTAGTTTTAAGTTTCAGCCCCGAACCAGAAAAGCGGTAGCGGTTCGCAAGGCGAATTTCTCTGATAAGTAGTTCTTTGGTTCCGAGAAGTTACCCACAAACAACAAAACAGATAAACTTTTATATTGTTTTGATAAACTTATGATATTATTTTATAATAAAAAGGATAAATATGTGTCAAGACTGTGGCTGTAGTATTTTAGACGAACCAACCAAACAATAGATGAAAAACATAGATGAAAAAAGCTTAAACAATGCTTATCATTTGTTTGAAACCGACTACATAACCAATATAGAGATTGGCACAATAAAAGCACTACAAGAGATACATAAATATCTTTTTGATGGATTGTATGATTTCGCTGGAAAGATAAGAGAGGTAAATATTTCTAAAGGCGGATTTAGATTTGCAAATAGTTTATACTTGAAAGATATTCTACCAAAGATAGAGCAAATGCCGCAAAACAGTTTTGACGAAATTATAGAAAAATATATTGAGATAAATATCGCACATCCATTTATGGAAGGTAATGGTAGATCTATGAGAATATGGTTGGATATGATACTGAAAAATAAACTTAAAAAAGTTGTGAATTGGCAGAATATTGACAAAGTAAGTTATTTGTCTTCTATGGAGAGAAGTCCTATCAATGATTTGGAACTGAAAACTTTATTGGATAGAAACCTAACAGATAAAACAGATGACATAGAAATAATTTTTAAAGGCATAGAGCAGTCATATTTTTATGAGGGTTACGAGAGATATCCACGGACTTAATGCCATATTGTATGATAAATAGTGCCGATATGGCAAATCATCATATAAGTTTAATAATATAATGTTATAATTTAATATAACTTTAAACCAAAGGATAAATATGTGTCAAGACTGTGGCTGTAGTATTTTAGACGAACCAACAAAAGATGAGATGGAAAATATCCACTCAAACCCCCAACTAAACGAAAAAAAAACCGTAGATGTTATAAAGCAGATACTACACAAAAACAACCAAGAAGCCTCCCATAACAGACAGCACCTTGAAAAAAATGGGGTGATAGGTATCAATCTTATGAGTAGTCCTGGTAGTGGAAAGACTGCCATGCTTGAGAGACTTATAGATGTATGTAGTTTCAAATATGCAGTCATAGAGGGTGATTTACAGACAAGCAAAGATACTAAAAGACTTCAAGACAAAGGTATCGATGCCCACCAGATAACTACTGGCACCGCTTGTCATCTCGATGCTTTTATGGTGCACAAAGCTTTACATAAAATAGATACGAAGCAAATAGATGTATGTTTTGTAGAAAATGTAGGCAACTTGGTTTGCCCTGCGAGCTACGATGTCGGCACACACTTAAATATAGTGTTGGTTTCTATTCCAGAAGGCAACGACAAGATAGCCAAATATCCTGTGATGTTTCGCAAAGCTGACTTGGTGTTATTTACCAAGACCGATTTACTGCCGTATTTTGACTATGATTTACAAGCAGAAAAACAAGAACTAAAAAAACTCAAACCAAATGTAGATATGCTGGAGCTAAATATCCACGATGAAAAAACTCTGCGAGCTTTAAGCGACTGGATAGAGTTTAAGCTAAAGATGAGGAGCTGATATGTGTTTGTCAATACCGAGCAAAGTTGTCAAGATAGACAAAGAAGGTAGAACCGCCACAGTTGACACTATGGGTATAACCAGAGTTGCATCGTTGGATTTGATGGGCGAGGACGATATAAAGATAGGTGATTTTGTGCTGCTTCATATAGGATTTGTCATGAATAAAATAGACGAAAAAGAGGCTCTACTCTCGCTTGAAACTTACAAAGAGATTATCAACTCTATGGAAGAAGAGGACAAACGACAAGCGATACTCGATGGCGACAATTGTCAAAATAGAGCGACCACATAATGCAGCTAAAAAACCTATACGATGATTTTAGAGATGGCAAAACTATCAAAGCATATGCCGATATCATCAAAAACGATGCTAAAAAACTCTCAAAAACTATAAACATAATGGAAGTATGCGGCGGTCATACACATACTATCATGAAATACGGCTTGCCACAGCTGATGCCAGAGTCTATAAACTTCGTTCATGGTCCGGGGTGCCCTGTGTGTATCATGCCAAAAGAGCGTATAGACCATGCATACCACTTAAGTTTGCTTGACGATGTCATACTCGTAACTTTGGGTGATATGATAAAAGTCCCCGGAAGTCGTGGTAGTTTACAAGATGCCAGAAGTAGTGGAGCAGATGTGCGATTTATGTATAGTCCTATGGAGTGTTTGACGATAGCTAAACAACACCCAAATAAAAAGATAATATATTTTGCTATAGGGTTTGAGACCACAACTCCTATGACAGCATCGCTACTTGAAGCGACCATCAAACAAGATATCAAAAATATATTTTTTCATATCAATCATGTAACCGTGCCAGAGGCTATGAAGTTACTCATAGATAGTGACGATAGCCGTATTGATGCTTTTTTGGGTCCTGCTCATGTCAGTGTGATAACAGGCTCTAAAATATACGATATATTTCCTAAAAAATACAACACTCCTGTAGTCGTAGCAGGGTTTGAGCCAGTAGATATGATACAAGCTATATCGATGATAGTCAAACAGTTTGTAGAGCATAGATGTGAGCTTGAAGTAGAGTATAAAAGATTGGTAAATTTCGATGGAAACATAGTCGCCCAAGAGAAAGTCAAAAAATACCTAACACCAGCCAAACAGTTCAGATGGCGAGGTCTGGGCGACATACCAAACTCTGCTTTAGAGTTGAGAGACGAATATGCCAGATACGATGCTACAAAAATATACAAAGATATTTTGCCAAATGAGCCCATAGACGACCATAAATTGTGTCTTTGTGGTGATATACTCAAAGGAGTTGCCTCTCCGCCTGATTGTTCTATATTTGGCACTGCTTGCAAACCTACTACTCCTATAGGAAGCTGTATGGTTAGTAGTGAAGGAGCTTGTGCGGCGTATTATAAATATGGTGAGGGTTTATGAAAAAGATAACAATAGCCTGCGGCAATGGTGGGGTTGAAAATAATGACCTAATAGAAAAGGTATTTTATAAACATTTTCAAAATGATATTTTGCAAAAAAACGAAGATAGTGCCGTGATACACGATGGTAGCTTGGTTTTTTCTACCGATAGTTTCACTGTTAGTCCTATATTTTTCGAAGGCGGTGATATTGGCAAGCTGTCTATTTGCGGCACTTGCAACGATATAGCTATGATGGGGGCAGCTCCTATGTATGTGTCGTGTGCTGTTATCATAGAAGAGGGGTTTGATATGAAAGAGTTAGATATTATAGTGTCATCTATGAAAAAGGAGCTTGATATAAATGGTGCTAAAGTAGTATGTGGCGATACAAAAGTAGTGCCAAAGGGTGCTGCGGACAAGATATTTATAAATACATCAGCAGTAGGAAGCGTCTTGAAAAGTGGTATAAGTTCAAATAAAATATCAAAAGATGATATCGTTTTAATCAATCGTGATATTGGTTGTCATGGTGCTACTATATTTACAGCTCGCGAAGGTATGAATATGGGCGGTGATTTGCAAAGCGACTGTGCTTCGCTGTGGCCACAGGTTCAAGCCTTAATAGATGGAGGCATAAATATAACAGCCATGCGAGATGCCACTCGTGGTGGTGTGGCAGCATCACTTAACGAATGGGCAAAACAATCAAAAGTAGGTATAGTAGTTGATGAAAGTAGCATACCTATAAAAGATGAGGTCAAAGGAGTATGCGAATTGTTGGGCTTTGAAGCAACAAATTTAGCAAATGAAGGCACATTTATTTTGGCAATAAAAGCCAAAGATGAACAAAAAGCTATAAAAATACTAAAAAGATTTGAAAAAAATAGATATGCCACAAAAATAGCAAATATAACACAAGAACACATAGGCAAAGTCGTGATAGAAAGTAGCTATGGCACCAAAAGGTATCTTGATATGCCAAGTGGCGAATTACTACCTAGGATATGTTGATGGATACAATACAAGAACATAGTATAGCCCAAGCCTTGATAGAAGGTTGCGAAGAAAAAGTCAAAAAAAACAAACACAGAAAAGTAACAGAAGTCATAATAAAAGTAGGCATAACATCAGGTATAGAGCCAGAACTTTTGAAAACTTCTTTTGATACACTTAAACTAAAAACAGTTTGTCATGATACATTTTTGACGATCAACCTCCAAGATATCAAAGTAAGGTGTGAAAAGTGTGGTCACGAATTGGAGATAATGAAGTTTATACACACATGCCCGCTGTGTGGAAGCCAAGATATCAAGATAATAGACGGTTATGATATGCAACTTTTGCAAGTGATTACAAAATAAAATAACCACTTGAGCCTATCTTTTTGGAATCTTTTTTCGCTTGTGGCGAAAACAACAACCGATATATTTTACCAGTCTAATTTATCGGCTGGCACATAGTTTTCTATTGGTTCGTTTGATGCTTGAACTATGCTTTGCTCCATACCTTTGATGCTTCGCAGATAGTCATCATCGTTTTGATAAGTTGTTTTGTCCAATATCTCTACTTCATTTTGTTTAAAATGATTTAAAAGCCACAGAAACCTATCGCTAATACTATCTTCTATTTTCAAAGTTACTGTTTACATATTTTTCCTTTGTGGTATTATACCCAAAAAATATAAACTTGTAGGACATTTGGCTATAATCCGCATCTATCTTGTACTATATTGTAGCTGTCTGTAGTTTCTACACTGGGCGATATATTGCTCTCATACTCCAGTATGTTAGTGTCTGCTTGTCTTCCTTGTGGTTTTTTGTGTAGTTTGAGAATTTAGTGGTAGTGTCAAAAGTAGTTGTTTCACAGTCTCGTGATGATGGGAACGAGTTGTATTTTTCCAGTATAGCTTTGTTTGATTTCTATGATTTGTTATACCTTATCATGTAGATACTCTGGTGCTATATCTGCTCCATTGTCCCAAACCAAAGTTTTGTGAACATGAAATTTTTTAAATTCGTTGACCTGCTTCAATGGTTGAAAAAATGGGTGTTTTTTTGAATTTATATAATTCTTTAAATCAACTATTTTTTCTAATCCATCATTAAATAAGATTTTTACTTTAAATTCATCTATATAGTCTGCTTTTATTATATTTAATATCATTTTCATCTCCTAATCCAAAGGTGGAACTTTTTCAAAAACTTCATCATTTTGGATATGTTCCCAAGCATTTAATATATTTTCTTTTTGTAATTTGTACCACTTTTTGACTAACTTTTTAGCTGTATTTGGCAAATTACCATTTGTCATCTCTCCATCTTTGATAGAAAACAGTGCTTCATGCTCTGCATACTGTGCATGAAAATGTGATGGTGGATGGTCATCAAAATATATTGTTATTCTAATCCTATAAAACCTGCTTATCTCTGGCATATAGTTCCTTTGCGGTATTATACACAAAAAATATAAAATATACGACACCTGCCATATATCCACATCTGACTTGTGTTAGATTATAGCTCGTCTGTGGTTTGTGTACTGGACGATATCGTCAAACCATCTGCAGTTTGTTTTTGTTAAATATACGGACTATATCTATACAGTCCTTTTTTTGATTGATTCTGTAGATTATGGTATAGCCTTTAAATATCATATCTCGTATATTTTCATCGTCAAAATATATTGATTTTCGACATTTGTATGGAAAGTTTGGTATATCATTTATCTGTTTGTTTAGGTTGTTTTCAAATTTTTTGCTTGACTGTAATTTGTCCACAGCTATATAATCCAATATCTTGAAAAGACTATTTGTGTATCTATGATACCTATTTATTTGCATATTTGTCTTGTAAGTTATCGAAAAAAAGTTTCATACTTTTGTCATACTCTTTTGGGCAAAGCACTTGTGCTCTGCCACTGTCTATCTCTTTTATGTCTTGGTGAAGTTGCTTTTGTCGTATTTGAAAATACGGATCATCGTGGATATTTGACTCACTTTCTATCTGTATATCGCTATCGTGTTTCGCTACAATATCCAAAAATTGTTGCACAAAATTGTCTCTAACTTTGACTTTCATAGTCTGCATATATTTCCTTTTGAGTTATTATACCCAAAAAATATAAACTTCTAGGACATTTGGCTATAATCCACATCTATCCTTGTAGTTTGCTTGAGGCTGGTTTTCTAGAGACTAGCGACCAGACACATAGCCGTCTGTGGTTTCTACACTGGACGATATCGATAGACAACAAAGCACGATCACATCGTGGGCGATATGGACAAGATACGATTATCTGCCTTGGATACATTTGTTGAGCTTTTTGTCAAATGTAGCTATATCGTCTATGGTAGAATATGCACACAGCAAACTATCCACAAAGTCTAGATTTTCAGTTTGATATATCTTGAAAGTTTGCTTGATGATCTGCAAGTTTGATACAGAGATATTATCAAAACAGACAAGTTGTAAAAGTCTGTTTGAGATATCTATCTTGGAAATTTTATACACTCCGTGTAGCACATAGACGACCTCTGCTATGACTTCATTTGCTATATACACATCTTTTGAGGTTAGCAAATTTTCTGCTATATTTGCCATCTTTTTATCATCGTTTAACAAATATCGCACGATATAATTTGTATCTACTCTGGTCATCTTGGGCTATATTTATCTGCGATATGACTACTCCATGCATCTGCCTCTTGGCTTATCTTTGAGCTATCTGCATAGTGGCCAAATACACCTTTGAGCGATTTGTTTGGTTTGGTTTTTGTAGTCTCGTCCTCTTTGACTTGTTTTTTGATATCCAATGGAAACACCAAAAGTTCTATATCTGTATCTATATAGCTACTTGGTATCTTTATGGTTATATTGTCTTGCTGTGGCCTTAGGATTTGTCTTAGCATATTTTTCCTTTTTTTATTATCGTATCCAAAAAATATAAATCATAGGACACATGCTACTATCCACATCTAGCCTTGTAGTTTACTAGAGACTAGACAGCAAAGCCACAAGCCCATCGGGACGATGGAAACGAGCTAACTATTTTCTTTTAGTTTGATATTTTCATCGAAATCTGTTTTGAAAAATTTCTTATCTCTTGTATGATGACTGTGTGCTTTATTGCCTATCCATTTTTCATATTCTGCTTGTTCTATTTTAAATTTTGCTACAAATTCGGGCATTTCGTATTTTGATATATTTTTCCTTTTGTTATTTTTTTAAATCAGTTAAATCCATAAAACCGAATCTAACGACTGACTTGAGAAATAGTTTGCCCTATAGGGCAAACTATATCTGCTATGTTTTGTGCTTCGCTTCTTGGTTATAGTTCAAAAGCGAAGCAAACAATGTAAAATCCGTGCCTCTATAGCAGAACGAGCTAGTTCAATAAACTTTTATAATAAGTTTGCATCACTGGCACAAATAATTCTTTCCAACTTTTTTCGTCTATTAGATTGCTTTTTGCATTATTGCACAATGGACAAGCAAGTATAAGATTTTTTTCTGTGTAATTGCTTGAACTATCCAACCTCTCGATCTCTAAAGTACCAAAAGATCGTTTAGGAGCTTTTGTGTATATTCTATCTTTCTCCAAATATGGCAGGATTCTTTTGTTTGGATCTTTATCAAAAAGCCTGTACAGTTCTTGTTGTGTAATTCCACAATACCCACACTCTTGTTTTTGACCTACATACCAATTATAGAATCTTTTGAAATCATAGTCAAACTCTTTTTGTCGTTTCTTTGTAAATTTGGCATGTATCTTTTGGATATTAGCTACTTGATTATTGACCTCTTTATCCCTAAGTGCTGAAAGTTGCTTTCTATTTATATTCATCGATTTTTCAATCTCAGGATATGTCTTTTTTTCAAAACTATAAAGTTCTATAAATCTTTTTTGTTCATCTGTCATAATTTTCCTTTTTTTCTATATTTTAGATATACCTATCGTCTATCTGTATCGTTTTCCGCTTGTTTTGTTGTTT
>QMKX01000001.1 GCA_003643835.1 Campylobacterota bacterium | reverse complement strand
CTTCCCTACGGGCTTTGTTTGCTTTTCCTTGTTCTTGAGTTTTATCTTTTGAATTAACCCGTTAGTCCTGCAAGCTAAAACTCAAGAACAAGGAAAAGCAACATAAAGCTATGAACATAGAAGTTTTTAGAGGTGCCCTTAAGAGTGTTCTGTATTTAGTCCAAAGGCTCAAATTGTATTTTAGTTTTACTTTTAAGTAGAGGTAGTTTAAACAAAATATGATATAATACTAAAAAAAGGCAAATTATGAGAATAGAACAAACAATTTCACAAGCTTTAAAGAGACTAAACAATGACAAGTACATATTAGCTATAGCAGTAGGACAAAGAGCTGATGAGCTAATTCGTGGTGAACCGCCTATTTTTGATGAAGATAGATTAAGCCTAAAATACACCGATATAGCTCTCAAAGAGATAGCATGTGGAGCATTGGAGGTGGATGGTTTTTTAGAAAACTAAAACCATAATGGCTATATATGTTTGAAATTTTTGACAAAGTCAAGCAGATAAAAGATATCAAACAAGCAATAGTTTTGCTTGAAGAGAATATATCGTTTGACAATATTATAGATAAAACTATTAAATTTTGTATAATGGCACATGAAGACCAATACAGAAAAAGTGGTGAGCCTTATGCGGTGCATCCTATACTTGTAGCTTCACTTGTAGCAAATTTGACAAATGATAATGTGATGGTAGTCGCTTCTTTGCTACATGATGTAGTGGAAGATACAAGCTATAATATAGAGTTCATAAAAAAGGAGTATGGCGAAGATGTAGCAAATATAGTCAATGGCTTGACAAAAATAGACCAATTGAAATCAAATAGTTCCGTCAATCTTAAAATTCAACCAAGCAATGCGCTAACTTTTCGTAAACTTCTTGTAGCTTCGATTGACGATGTGAGGATATTGGTCATAAAGTTGTGTGATAGAGTTCACAATATGCTTACACTTGAGTATATGTCAACTACTAAACAACTTCAAGTAGCTCAAGAGAGTATGATAGTATATGTTCCAATTGCACATAGACTTGGTATGTCATCTATCAAAAATATATTAGAAGATTTGTCGTTTTATTATTTGCATAATAAAGAGTTTCAAACTATTGACAACTACATAGCCACAAACAGAAGCAAACTAATAGTAAGTATAAACAGTTTTGTTTCAAAAATATCTTTGCTTTTACAACTACACGGATATAGCAAAAAGGAGATAAGCATATCTAATCGTATAAAACACCACTACTCTATATATCTCAAAATGCAAAGAAAGGGTGCTCATATAGATGAAGTTTTGGATCTTATGGCTATAAGAGTGTTGGTAAATAAACCTATTGATTGCTATAGAGTGTTGGGTTTATTACACACAAATAGCAAACCGCTTATATCGAGATTTAAAGACTATGTAGCATTGCCGAAAGAAAACGGATATCAAACGATACACACAACTGTTTTTAATGATGCAAAAATATATGAGATACAAATAAGAACTTTCGATATGCATAAAGTAGCCGAGCTTGGAGTGGCAGCTCACTGGAAATATAAACAACAAAGTGCTACTTCATTTTTAAAGCCGTCATTGGATTGGCTGAAAACTTTAAGCTTGAGTGAAACAACTGCCGAACAGTTTTATGACGATGCTAAAGAGGAGTTGTATAGTGATGAGATAGTAGCGTATTCTCCGCGTGGCGACATATATACTATGCCAAGAGGAGCTACTGCTTATGATTTCGCTTATTTGGTTCATAGTGATATAGGCAACAAAGCAAAAAGCTGCACTATAAATGAGATAGCCAAACCACTTTTAACACAAGTTCAAAATGGCGACATAGTATCTATATCGTTGTCAGATGTAAATATAGCAAGGTGTAGCTGGCTTGATTTAGTCAAAACTTCAAGAGCTAAAAAATCCATAAAACTTATGTGCTCATCAATAAATAGAAGATTAGACATAATCAATGGAAGAAATATTATCAAAACTATATTTAGAAAATATGACAATATATCTTTCGATGCCATAAAGACAGATCAGTTTAAAAATGTTGCTTCAAATTTACAATATCTTAAAAATATAAAAAAATCAATAGAAAAGGATTATGTAAAAGATTTAGGACTTGTAGCAAAATTTAAATTGGAAAATATTTCACTTAAAGAGTATATCTTTGACAATATAGTTTTATACTCAAATTTCAAAGTCAAATCTTTGGTATTTAATCATTGTTGTCATCCTAAACTGGGTGATGATATAGTAGCTATCGGAGATGGTAAAGTAAATATAACAATACATCACAAAATGTGTAGCAAAGCGCCACAAGACGAGTCAAATATTTGTTATATGTTTTTTGTGCAATGGGCAAACAACAAACTTTTTGGATATAGTGTCAAAATAGGTTTGCCAAGCACCAAAGGTGAATTAGCATCCATATTGACATATCTTTTTAATTTGGGGGCAAATATATTGTTTATATCATACGGAAAAGATAAAAATTCACTCATACAGTATTGTGATTTGGAGTTTGAAGTTGATATATCAAACAAAATGAAACTAATACAATTGTTGGAACAAAAGATGAAAATAATAGAGTTTTTATCAAGAGAGGATGCATACAAATGAATAAGATAGAGCATAAAATTGATATAGCAAAAGCTAATATAAGCAAAGCCACTGCAGAGATAATAGATATACAAGTCATAGAAAAACTCTTGCGTAGGTATTATGAATATGGTGAAAACTATAGTGTCAAAGCAGGGTTTGATCCAACTGCCCCTGATATACATTTGGGGCATACTGTGCTACTGCAAAAATTGAGAACTTTTCAAGAATTTGGCGGCATAGTTCAGTTTGTTGTGGGTGATTTCACAGCTACTATTGGTGATCCTACTGGCAAAACATCTACAAGAAAGGCTCTAAATCAGGAGCAAGTATCAAACAATATCCAAAGCTATACAACACAAGCTTTCAAAATACTTGATAAAAATAAAACTGAAGTTTATTATAACAATAACTGGCTTGGAAAATTGAACTTATCTCAAATAATAGGACTAACTTCACACTTAACAATATCAAGAATGCTTGAAAGAGATGATTTTTCAAAACGCTTTAAAGCATCTAAGCCTATAGCCACAAGCGAATTTATGTATCCTTTGCTTCAAGGATACGACAGTGTGTATCTCAAAAGCGATATAGAAATTGGTGGCACAGACCAAAAATTTAACCTACTTATGGGACGGCAACTTCAAAAAATTTATGGTCTTAAAAAACAGCAAGCGGTGCTTATGATGCCTATTCTTGAAGGTCTTGATGGAGTAGACAAAATGTCAAAATCATTGGGTAATTATATAGGTGTAGATGACAAACCATTTGATATGTTTGGTAAAATACTCTCAATAAGCGACAATCTTATGTGGCGATATTTTGAGTTATTGTCATCGAAAACAGCAGATGAGACAAAACAGATAAAAGAAAAACTGCACAACAAGCAAGCTCACCCAAAAGATATAAAAGTATCTTTGGCTATCGAATTAGTAGAGAGGTTTCACGATAAAGGTGAAGCAAAACAAGCCAAAGCCCAATTTGACAAAGTTTTTGCTAAAAAATTAATACCAGATGAGATAAATAAGTTTAGTTTTGATGAAAATAAAGGAATATTGGATATATTGGTTCAAACAAATATGGTCGCATCTACATCACAAGCAAGACGAGATATAAATGCTGGTGCTGTCAAGATGATACAAGACGAGAAAACAACAAAAATTACAGATGAAAAACTTCGTCTAAAAAAGGGTATATTTGTATTGCAAAAAGGTAAAAAAAATTTTGCGCAAGTTGAAATAAAAGGGCAAATAGATGAAAATAGGTAAGCATAACATTGAAAAAAATATAATTCAAGGCGGTATGGGACTTGGAATTTCATGGGATAAGCTGTCTGGAAATGTTAGCTTGAACGGTGCCTTGGGTGTCGTTTCTGGGGTTGGAACTGGGTATTATAAAAACAAAGAGTATTCAAATAAAAACAAAAAAAACAAACCGTGGAGTGAAGTTAATTTTTATTCAAAAGATGCTCTAACGGCTATCATAAAAAATGCGAGAAAAATATGTGGCGATAAACCACTTGGTTGCAATGTATTGTATGCGAGCAATGACTACGGCAGAATAGTCAAGGACGCCTGTGAAGCTGGTGCAGATATCATCATAACTGGAGCGGGACTTCCTACAAATATGCCAGAGTTCGTAAAAGGATTTGATGATGTAGCCATAGTGCCTATAGTATCAAGCGCAAGAGCACTGAAGCTTATTTGCAAAAAATGGCAAAGATACAACAAGCTTCCAGATGCTGTGATAGTAGAAGGCCCACTTAGTGGTGGACATCAGGGGTTTAATTATGAGCAGTGTTTTCAAGATGAGTTTCAGCTTGAAAATATTGTGCCGCCAGTAATACAAGAAGCAAAAAAATGGGGTGACATACCAATAATAGCAGCAGGTGGAATATGGGACAAAAATGATATAGACAAATATGTAGGCATGGGTTGTGCTGGCGTGCAAATGGGCACAAGATTTTTAGGCACATTTGAGTGTGATGCGAGTGACAATTTCAAGAAAATTATAATAAACGCAAAAGAGCAAGATATAAAACTTCAAAAATCTCCAGTAGGTTTGCCTGCACGTGGTGTAGTAACAGCTTTGCAAAAAGCAATAGAAGAAAAAACTGCCCCAAAAGTAGCATGTATCTCAAACTGCGTGGCACCTTGCAACAGAGGCGTGGAGGCAAAAGCAGTAGGATTTTGTATAGCAGATAGGTTGGCAGATGCATATAAAGGCGACATAGATACTGGACTATTTTTCACAGGTTCAAATGGTTATAAAGTAGATAAATTATATTCAGTGAAAGAGATAATAGACCGATTAGTAAACGGTGAATAACATTTGATACAGATATTTATTCGTTTATTTATATTTTGTTTTATACTCGCTACTTTATCTTATAGCCAACCAACTGATTATAATTATAATCAGTTTATCAAATACAAACAAAAATACTTCACAGCAATACTACAAGGCAACAAAGCAGATGAAAAAACCAACCTAAAAAAACTTATAATATTTGGTGACAAAGCAAATGTGCCAACAAAAAAGTATAAAAAAGAGATGGTAAAATTTGATAAATCATCGCAAAATATAAAAAAATACAACATTATAGATCAAATACAAGATATAAAAGTATACTCAAACAACATCTCTATAAATTATAAAAATACTATAATTGATACAACCATAAAAAAAACGAACTCAAAAAAAGGTTTATACAAAATAGAAAACTATAGTATAAAAGGAAACCTAAAAGATATAAATAATCTTTTTTTAAAAATGGATAAAAAAATTTTAGACAAGATTGTTGTATATGGACTAAATAAAAACACAATAAGAATATCGTTGAGAGACAAAAAAGCTGTAAACACTACATACAAGATAAAAAATAAGCAAATAATAATCACAGTCCAAACACGAAATAAAAAACAACCGATACTTAAAAAAACAAAAACAATAATGCTTGACGCAGGTCACGGAGGCTATGATAGTGGTGCAGTTGGATACGGAGGTATAAGAGAAAAAGATATAGTTTTAAGCGTCACTAAAAAAGCTACAAAAATACTGCGAAACAGAGGATACAAAGTTTTCAATACAAGAGCAACAGATATATTTAGGCAGCTAAAATATAGAACAAAATTGGCAAATAAAATGAGAGCAGATATATTTATATCTATCCATGCAAACTCCATAGAAAGAGGAAATGAGCATGTATCAGGTATAGAGACATACTACCTCTCACCTGCCAGAAGCGAAAGAGCTAAAGCTGTAGCAGCAACTGAAAATAGAGCCGACATAAGAGCTATGGACAAAAGCTCTATAGATATATTTTTGATGGCGCGAAACAGAGCAAAAATCAACGAATCAAATAAATTGGCACTCGATGTGCAAAATAATATGTTATTCAATTTGAAAAAACAATACAACAATATCAAAGACCATGGAGTGCGAAAGGGTCCATTTTGGATACTCGTGGGTGCTCAAATGCCGGCTATTTTAGTAGAGTTGGGTTTCGTGTCAAACCCTATTGAGTCAAAAAGACTTATAAATCAAGCATACCAACAAAGATTGGCTATAGGCATAGCAAATGGCATAGATGCGTATTTTGATAAAATTACCAAGTTTTAGAGGTGCTATTAAGAATAATAAGATATAATAATAAAAAAATTAAGGTGTATTATGGATATTTTATTAGCAAGAGAAAAAGCAAGTAGCAAACCAAAAAAAATATCTGTTTCGTCTCTTAAAGAACAATTGAATAACAAAACAGATAAAATACTGTATTTTGACAAAGACAATACACACAAACAAATGATGAATTTAGTAGAAACATTTGAAAAAGAAGACTATACGGTGCATCTACGAGAGATTAAATACGGGTTAGATGAAGATAATTATATGTATGAGATACACTTTTTATAAAAATGATTACGATTGAACAAACTTTATATTGAGACCATGGGTTGTGCTATGAATGAAAAAGATAGTGAAAATATGACAGCCGAACTTTCAACTAAAGAGAACTACAAAACAACGTCAGCGATAAATGAAGCTGATCTTATCATATTAAATACCTGTTCAGTGCGAGAAAAGCCAGTATCTAAACTATTTTCGCGATTAGGAACTATAAATAAACAAAAAAAACATACTGCTAGAATCGGTGTGTGTGGTTGCACTGCTAGCCACTTAAGCGAAGAGATTATCAAAAGAGCGCCTTATGTTGATTTCGTGTTGGGTGCCAGAAATGTATCTAAAATCACAAAAGCTATCAAACAAAAAGGGTTTGTAGATGTGGATATAAACTATGATGAAACTACATATTTATTTAAAGGTTTTGAAAACCAAACTTATAAAAGAAAAATCAACATATCAATTGGTTGTGATAAAAGTTGTACATTTTGTATCGTGCCAAACACAAGAGGAACAGAGATAAGTATTCCTAAAGAGTTAATAATAAACGAGATATCAAAAGCTGCAGATAGTGGTGTCGTAGAGGTGTTGTTGTTGGGACAAAATGTCAACAACTATGGTAAAACATTTTCAAATAAAAATATCAAAAGTAGTTTTGTTCAACTTTTAAGAGACATATCAAAAATAGACAAACTAAAAAGAATACGCTTTGCCTCGCCACATCCACTTCATATGGACGATGAGTTTATAGATGAGTTTAGCAAAAACAAAAAAATATGCAAAAATATACACATACCACTTCAAAGTGGATCTACAAAAGTGCTACAAGATATGAGAAGAGGTTATACTAAGCAGTGGTTTATAAATAGGTGCGAAAGAATAAAAGAAAAACTGCCAAATGTGCGAATAAGCACTGATATTATTGTGGCGTTTCCTACAGAGACACAAAAAGATTTTGAAGATACAATTGATGTCATAAAAAAAGTTCAGTTTGACCAAATATTTAATTTTAAGTATTCAAGCAGACCAAACACCCAAGCTAGTTTTTTGAAAACTATTGTCACAGATGATATAGCTTCAAATAGATTAGAGCAAGTGATACAACTACACAAAGAACAAATTGATAAAAAAATGGCATCTACTATAGATAAGAGTTATGAAGTTTTATTTGAACAAAAAAACAAAAACGGAGATTTTGTAGGGTTTAGCGACAATGGCTACCAAATACATAGTAAAAACACTAAAGATATTTTAGGGAAAATTAAAGAAGTTAAAATTACAAATTTTCATAGAACTTATCTCGAAGGTTTGGTATCTTGAAAAAAACTATAAAAAGATTTGTGCAACAATACATATTGCCATATATTATAAGCTTGTTAGTTCGGTTGATAAATTTCACAAATAAAAAAGTTTATAAATATAAAACTAAAGCGCCAACTGAAGCTTTTGTTTTATCAATGTGGCATGGGCAACTACTTTTTCAAGCTTTGAACTATCGCAAATATAAACCGAAAGGTTGTATTAAAGTAATAGTAAGCGAACACGCAGATGGCGTCGCAATACGAAAAATAGTCAAGTATTTAGGGGTGGGTGATATTCAAGGTTCATCAACAAGAGGCGGAACAAAAGCTTTGATAAAATCCATAAAATCCATAAAAGAAGGCATAGATGTAGCCATAACGCCAGATGGCCCAAAAGGCCCAGTGCATGAGATAAGCGATGGCATAGTAGCGATCGCACAAAAAACAAAAGCAAAAATAGTTTGCTGTAGCATAAGCCCAAACAAATACTGGCAACTTAACTCGTGGGATAGTTTTTTAGTGCCTAAACCTTTTGGCACGATTGTATATAAGATGAGTGAGCCATTTGATATCAATAACTTAAGCTTATTAGCTGCGAAAAAAAAAATAAAAAAGAATATGATGGAAAATCTAAATGAATAGTATAGCGATAACAATAAAAGAAGCCAACAGTTTTAACATAGTGAAGTTTGAACAAAATGAAACTATGAATATAAAAAAAGAGAGTTTATCGTGTCAAACGATTGACGATTGTCCTGTATCTACACATAATATAATTTTAGATAAATTTGAAAATGTTACGATAAACAAACAAGATGAAATAGGATTTGATAAAATTTGGATAGACGATACAAATAGCTTGTCTGTGCAAAAAAATGAACACAGGCAAATACGAAAAAACTACTCAAAACTAAGAAAACCTATTTTGTATTCGCCGTATCATATACTTTTGTTTGTAGCTAAAACAAAACAAAACAAAGATGGTTTGTTTTGCTTGATTTACGATGGGTTATTGTATTGTATAGCTATAAACAAATACAACAAAATAATATTTTATGATAGTTTATCTTTAGTTAGTGATGATATAGCTGAACCACCTATAGATGAAAAAATAACAAAAAAACTTGAAGCTATGATAGAAAATTTTTATACACAAAACAATAGCTCTTTTGTAGAATATATACAAATATACAAAAATTCAAATGTTGACAATATCACCAATAGTATATCGGTGCAAAATAACTTAAAAATTGATACAAAAATTTTGCCTATAGATATTCATCAAACTATATACAATATCGTGAGCAAAAGTATGACAAACATAAATTATGATACAAAACCAAACTATAAAGTTCTTAAAACCACAATACTAATAGTCGTGTTAATGGGCGGTTTGTATTATGCTTATCAAAACGGCTATTTCAAAAAAATACAAATAGATAGCTTGAAAAATATAACACTCGGTAGCTTTAAAACAATCAACACAGATAAAATTAAAAACTATATTCCTGATATCAATACAGATAAAATCAGAAACTACATCTCTAATATAAATACATTTGAAGATATTTCACAAACTATTTTTGATACAAAAGTTAGCCAAGAACAATACAACAATATAATCAAAAATCGCACAAAACGGCATTTTGATATGATATCAAAGGATATATATCTTGATAAGTTTTATTTGTCCAAAAATAATGCTAAACTTTATGCTACACTTTTATATAAAGAATCATTTTCTTTTGTTTTAAAAGACAAGCTTAAAATGTATTATAAAAAAGTATATTCAACTAAAATAAAGAAATACAAAAATAATTTCAAGACAAGTATAATATGCAAAGAAAAAAAAGCCGAAAACTACTATGTAGACAGAATAAAAAATAAACAAAAAACAACTTCCAAAATGAAAAGTATTGTATCAGATATATTTCCTCTTGGCACAAAGATTAAAATAAAAACACAAAAGAAAAAGAAGAAGCTTTTTTTAAAAACTTATATAAAGAATGTTGTTGAATTTTATAGCTTGATAGATAAGCTAAATGAAAAGAAATTAAATATCCAATACCCAATAATTTTCAAAAAACAACAAAATAACATAGAAGTGAAGTTTTATGTCGAATAAAAAATTTATTTTTTTTAGATATAGTAGTTTATTCTTAATAAAATTTATAAAGGAATAGTATGAATACCCCAATATACAAATACGATGTAGTTATAGTTGGTGCAGGTTTGGCTGGATGTTCGGCAGCAAAAGAGGCAAGTGACGCAGGTCTTGATGTGTGTGTTTTAACCAAGCTTCACCCTTTGCGAAGCCATAGCGGTGCCGCACAAGGCGGTATCAATGCAGCTTTAAGTAGCGATGATAGTATTGAGTTGCATGAGTTTGACACAGTAAAAGGTAGCGATTATTTAGGCGATCAAGATGCGATAAAACTTATGTGTGAAAATGCTCCACAAACCATAAGGTGGGTAGAGCGAATGGGTGCCGTGTTTAGCAGAAATGAAAAAGGCGAGATAGACCAGCGACCATTTGGTGGTCAAAGTAGTCCCAGAGCCTGTTATGCTAAAGATAGAACCGGTTTGACCTTGCTTCAAACAGTTTATGAGCAAGCTCACAGAGGGGGAGTTCAATTCTTTGATGAGTATTATGTAGCTGATATCATAGTATCCGATGATAAAATCAATGGCGTAGTGGCATTTGACCTTGTAGATACCAAACCATATATATTTCAAGCGAAAGCAGTGATGTTCGCTACTGGTGGATATGGACGAGCATTTAAAGTCAATTCAAATGCTCACGCAAACACAGGTGATGCTTTGTCAATCGTAGCAAGGCATAGTTTGCCACTTGAAGATATGGAGTTTGTGCAGTTTCATCCTACAGGAATAGCTGGTAGTGGTGTGCTGATAAGCGAGGCTGCCAGAGGCGAAGGTGGCATATTGTTGAACAATAAAGGCGAAAAATTTATGAAAAAATATGCGCCAAATAAATTGGAATTAGCAAGTCGTGATGTGGTAAGCCGTGCCATAACTCAAGAGATACTGGATGGGCGTGGCTGTGGTGCGAACAAAGACCATGTCAAGATAGACCTCACACACTTAGGAGCTGATATCATAAATAAAAAACTTCCCGAGTTAAGAGACTTAGCTATCACATTCTTGGGGCAAGATATGATAGATGAACCTATAAGTATAGCAGCAACGGCACACTACTCAATGGGTGGAATACCAGTTGATATAGATGGGCATGTTAGAAAAAATAGTAATGACTTCATAGAAGGATTTTATGCAGCTGGTGAATGTGCTTGTGTGAGTATTCATGGAGCAAATAGATTGGGTGCTAACTCTGTACTTGAGGCACTATTTTTTGGCAAACATGTGGGATTGCAGATTGTAAAAGATATAAAAGATATAAAAACTGTTGATGTCTCTTTTGACGATGCGAAAGTAGCTATCGATGAGTTTGACAACATAAGAACAAGTAGTGGCAAATATAAGGTGCCAGACTTAAGAGATGAACTGCAACAATCTATGACAGACAACGCAGGTGTATTTAGGACAGAAAAATCACTACTAAAACAACAAGAGATTATAAAAAATATAAGAACTAAATTTAAGGATATAGCCATAGATGATAACTCAACTACATACAATACAGACTTACAAGAAGCAGTGGAGTTTGGACATATGATTGATTATAGTGCATTTATAGTCGTAGGTGCTATATACAGAAAAGAGAGCCGTGGGGCACACTTTCGCGATGAGTATCCACAAAGAGACGATGAAAAATTTTTGAAACATACTTTAGGTTATTTAAATAAAAATGGTGATATTCGCATAGAATATATGAATGTAGTATTAGGCAAACATAAGTTAGCCCCAAGAACATATTAGGAGTAAATATGAATAAAATAACATTTAAGATATTTAGATTTGACAAAAAAACCGATTATCTACCACATTATGATACAATACAAATGGAAGTAAATGACGGTGAATTGGTGCTTGATGTGATGAATCGTATCAAATGGGAACATGACGGTAGTTTTTCATACAGGCGAAGTTGTAGGCATGGTATTTGCGGTTCGTGTGCGGTCAAAGTCAATGGCAAAGGAACTCTTGCTTGCAAAGATAGAGTGAGAGATTTGGTCAAGATATATGGAACGCAATTAACGATAGAACCACAAGATATCAAAAGAGCATATAAAGATATGATAATAGACAAGAAAAATTTCTGGGACAAATACAACGATGTTCAACCATATTTGGTAGCTGACATAGATGAGTTTCCAAAAAAAGAAAATATAGTTTCGACCAAACAAAATGAGAAAATAGACGAAGCTGACTATTGTATTCAGTGTGGAGTGTGTTTTTATAGTTGTCCTGCTGTTGAAGTAAATGAAGATTTTTTGGGACCTGCTTCGCTTGTAAAGGCATGGCGATTTAACGCAGACATAAGAGATAAAGCCAAAGAACAACGGCTTGATACTGTAAATGACATGGGAACTGGTATTTGGGATTGTGTCAAATGTAACGAATGTGCTGAATCTTGTCCAAAAGAGATAAACCCTATAAACAAAATAACCAAACTACACAACCAAGTATTTGAATACGGTAAAGCAAAAAACAATGTTGCAGTGCGACATGCTGTTGGTTTCAAATGGTCTATAAAAAAACACGGACTTCTTGATGAGGGTGAGCTGGTAAAATACAGCGAAGGTATACCAGCAGTAGCCAAACACATACCTGAAGCGGTTGCTATGTTTAAAAAAGGTAAGATAGTTATGCCTTGGAATATGCCAAAATCAAAAAATCTTGATGAGATAAAAAAGTTGGTTGATATTAGTTCGACAACGGAATTTTAGGAACAATTATGAAAAAACTTAAATATGCTTTATATACAGGATGCACCGCAAGAGAATCGACTCCAGAACTACTAAAATCAACTATGAGCATAGCTAAAAAATTAAATATTGAACTTGTGCTTCTTGATGAAGCGAGCTGTTGTGGAGCTAGTCATTTACAAGATTTTGACGATATGTTGTCACTTGTTTTAAATGCCAGAAATATTTGTTATGCAGAAAATTTAGGACTTGATATGGTAACTATTTGTAATACTTGCCAACTAAATACCGCCATGACTAAAGAGAGACTTGACAACGATGAAGAACTAAAAACAAAAGTAAATGAAAAATTAAAAGAGGTTGGCTTGAAATACAAAGGCACATCAAAAGTCAAACATTTTTTATATGCTTTACAAGATGACTATGGCTATGAAAATATCAAATCAAAAGTAGTGCGACCACTAAAAGATATAAATGTAGCTTCGTTTTATGGTTGTCACAATTTAAGACCAAGCGGTTTGTATAAAGAAAACCACGAAAACCCATACAAGCCTACATCGCTTGACAATTTGGTGCTTTCACTTGGCGGTAAAGCTGTTGAATATGAAAGTAAAAATAAATGTTGTGGCTTTCATGTAGAACTTCAAAACCCAAAAACCGCAAACCTCTTAAGTGGAAATGCTATGAGTGATGCTATAGACAACGATGCCGATATTATGGTCACTCCTTGTCCGCTTTGCCACTTGCGAATGGATGTGCAACAACACAACATAAGTCGCCAAATGGGACGAGATATCAATATACCTGTGCTTCATTTGCCACAAATAGTAGGAATTGCTTTGGGTATTGATGACAAAGAGTTAGGTCTTCACCACAATGTCACCAAAGTTGGTATAGTATAATATCATAAAACAGTGATTTAAAATAGTGCTGTTTTATGTTTTGTGGAGTAGATATGGATTTCTTTGTGCTGTTGGCATTATGTCTAAGTATTGTATATTTACATGTGGCGGAGTATTCAGCACATTGACAATCGTATTTGATATATCGTGGGCATCTAATGGTGTGTAACCATCATAAATAGTGTTTGCTTTTTGTTTGTCGCCATCAAATCTCACATTTGAAAAATTGGTTTTCACGGCACCTGGGGCTATAGTACTCACTTTTATATTAGTGCCGTATAAATCTGCGTTCATTGATTCGCCAATAGAATGAACTGCTGATTTTGTAGCACAATATACATTGCCGTTTGGATACGATATCTTGCCAGCAACTGAACCTATATTGACGATATGAGCGGTTTTTAAATCTCTCATTTGTGGAATAATGGCACGGCTTACATACAGCAAACCTTTGATATTTGTGTCTATCATATGCTCCCAATTGTTTGCATCACCTTTGTCTATACTTTCAAAACCAAGTGCTAAACCAGCACTATTTATAAGTATATCTATGGTTGAAGTTTTCAAAATAGTATCTATAGTATCTTTGACCTCTTTTTGATTTTGAACATCGAGAGAGTATATTTTGATATCTATGTTTGAAGTTTTTGCCATGCTTTTTTTTAGAGCTTCAAGCTTTTTTATATCTCGCGATACGAGTATCAAATTGACACTATTAGTTGCTAAATCCAAAGCTATTTGCCGACCTATACCACTACTTGCCCCTGTTATTAAAGCTGTTTTGTTTTTGATGTAATTTGTCATTTTTGTCCTATATGTTATTTGTATTTTTTTAGATAATCTATCACTCTTTGTAAAAATTTTATATTATCTTTAAATCTTCCCAACCCAGTATTGCAACTGTCGCATATCCATTCTCTTGCTTTGCCTGTGTCGTGGTCATGGTCTCTTACTAAATTTGCGGTTATTCCTACTATGGTGGTTTTGAGACAAACAGGGCATTCAAATATACTACCTTTTTCTGGTCTTATTTTATCCATTTTCTTTTTTTCATCTGTTGTCAGCTTGATGCCATCTATATCTTTTCTACACTCTTTACAATTGGGACGAGTTGTTTTATTTCCTTTTGCATCTGTTTGATTTATGTCAAACTCTCTTTCAGGTTTCAAGATATGACAAATATTACATATTTTTTTATCATAACCTTTGCCAGTAAATTTAGTATCTATAACTTTAAGCTTATTGAAATTCACTCTGATAATTTTGTTTGAACCGACAAATAAAACCATAGCATTTTTGCCATTTATAGCTTTGATAATCCCTATAGAGTTGGTTACTATATCGCTTAACTTTGTTGTGTTTATAACAATATTATCAATTTTTATCAAGCGAATACCCCCAATGTATCGACTAACCTTTTTTGTGCTATATTTATATACTCTTTGCTAATATCAATACCGATGTATTTTCTGTTGTTCAATGCTGCCATTTTACAAGTTGTGCCAGACCCACACATAGGATCAAAAACTATATCACCATTGTCGCTCCAAGACAATATATGGTCTTGTGCTAATTTCTCTGGATATATAGCTGGGTGCTTGAAAGCTATTTTATCTTTTGTGCTTCCTCCCAGTCCAACTGCATAATACCAGATATTGCTTTTTGTTTTTTCTTTCTTCAGCTCTTTTAATACTTTGCTGTTGTTCGCATCAGCTCCTTTGTTGTGAACCAGCATTTCAATACCGCTTCTAACAGTAGGCTCTTTTAGTGGGTTGAATGTTTTTGGGCTTCCTTTGCATAATACAAACATATATTCATGACCATTTGTATAAGCATTTGAACGCATAAACGGTGTGTTTTTCTTTGCATATATCATCGTATCGTGGACATTAAATCCAATCTCTTGAAAATATAAAGCATGTTTGAAGCTTGTTAAAGTTTTGTTGCCTTTGTTTATTTTATCTCCTACTATCCATACTACTACTCCCCCTTTTTTTGTTATTCTATATAGTTCGTAAGCCATTTTTTTAAATTCAAACTTATATCCATTGTAGTTTCTAAGATCATCATATGGTGGTGAAGTAACAGTCAAATCAATACTATTTGTGTCCATATATTTTTTCATAAACTCAATTGAATTTGCAGTATGTAGTTTGTTTATAATAGTTTCTTTTATTTATACTCCTTTTTTCAAACTTTATTATAGCACATTTGTCTTAAAACAAAAAAATATATTTCACAAAAGAATTAAGTCAATTTTGATACAATAGCACGATACACGGAGTAAATATGAAAAAATCAGATAAACAACAACAAAAGAAAATAATAGCATGATAGTGCATATTTGTTGTTCTGTTGATAGCCACTATTTTTTGCAACAACTCAAAAAAAGCTACCAAAATGAAAAATTGATTGGATTTTTTTATAATCCAAACATACACCCATATAGTGAATATATGTTGAGACTCCAAGATGTGAGGTATAGTTGCGATATGTTAAGCATAGAGCTTATCGTGGGTGAATATGATATAAATAGTTGGCTCGAAGCTACCAAAGATTATAAAAACGAACCAGAAAAGGGCAAAAGATGTGATTTATGTTTTGAAAATAGACTATCAAACACTATAAAAATAGCAAAACAATACGGAGAAAAAAGCTTCACTACAACTTTGCTTATGAGTGCTAAAAAATCCCAAGAAAAGCTCAAAACTATAGGCGATAAACTACAGCAAAAACACAACATAGAGTTTGTATTTGAGGATTATAGAGTATCCAACGGTATAGCAAACCAATCTTTAGAAACCAAAAAAGCCAAACTATACAGGCAAAATTATTGTGGGTGTTTGTATGCTTTGAGTGCTCAAAGACACTCTCAAGATAAGTTTGCAAGCGAGCTGATATCAAATATAGGACGACAAGTTTTGCCAAATAGCATAGAAGAGAAGTTGTCTCTTTATGCCACAAAAAACAAAAAAAATATAAATATAAATATAATCAAAATAAACTTTCTAAACTATAGACTCTTTAGCGCTTATGTTAAAGTATCGCAAATAACAGTGCCTTCATATTTTTTGATATACTCTCATATCGTTGAAAAAAGTACTGATACAAAGATAGAGTTTGAAAAAGATGGATTAGTATATACTAAAAATAGTGTAGCCGTGGTGCTAAATATAGATAAACTAAACCACGAATTAAACACGAACTACAAAAATACAAAAGAGCTGATATATAGCCCACCTACATATCATCAAGAGCAAAATTTAAGACAAAAAATCACAAACACTCCATACAACAACATAGCTATCATAGTGCTTGATACCATTCCAAAGCAAAAGTTTTTTATATATTGTGATAGCTTAATATATGACGATACTAAAGAGATATTTATATAAAATCAAAATAATTTTAGCTAATATAAATTTGTCTTGGTTAGATTTATTTTATTTGGATATTATGCTTGATAAGGACAAGTGGGTGAGTGGCTGAAACCGCACCCCTGCTAAGGGTGTGTATCTTTACGGGTACCGAGGGTTCGAATCCCTCCTTGTCCGCCACTTTTTTAAGTCATCTATTTTAAAGTTTTTTTGTTTTATTTTGTTTTTTTAAAATATAACTATATATTGTTTTGTCATATAGTTTGATATCTATGTTTTGTGTATTTTCTGATTCTTTATTTACTATCTTATAATCATCGCATTTGCTTATGCCATAAAATTTGAGCTGCTGTTGCAACTTGTGATAGTTTGCGTCTATACAAGTGATTTGTTTTTGTTTTAGTGTATCTACAAGCGGTGAGATAAAATGATACTTAAACACAAAGTGGTCTTTTGGATTTTCTAAAAATAGATATATAGGTTTGTTGAAAAGTAAAATAAAACTATTTAATACCAAACTAATCAACACAAAGTTTGCTACTTGTTTGTATCTTGTTCTAAACATAGGCAGTCTAACTCTATAAGCGCTTAAAAAAACTTTGACAGCTATAGGTATGGCTATAGTAGCATATGGAGCAAAATCTTCCAATAAAATTTTCTGTCTAAATGAAAGCAAAAATGACACACCCAAAGCAGTAGCCGACACATACCACAATATGTCTGTCTTTTTTTTGATAGCAACATTGTATAAACTATAAACAAAAAACAGAAACAAAAAAGGCGAAAATATAGACAAATACACAGAGAAAGTATCGTTGAAATATCCTCGCGGTCTGCCACTTGCGTCAAATCCATAAAGCCAAAAAGATAGCACAAACAATACAACGCAAGCTATCATAAGTGTTTTATCTTTTGTCTTAAAAGAGTATAAAAACAAAGATAGATATAAAATAAGAAAAGAGTTGTCTATAAATAAAAATAAGGCCAACAGCAAAAAGGAGTGTTTTTTGTAGTGATTATAATACAAAATATACAAAATCAACACAAAAACGACTATAATAGAGTTGTTTACCATAAGTGAGCTTCCTATGATACCGGGCAATATCATAAAAATAACACTCGCTATAAACCTGTCTTTGTCGTCTTTTATGTAGTATTTTGTTAGTTTAAAAAATAGAATATTTGATACAAAATAAAGCAAAATCATAGGCGATCTCAAAGCTAAATTTGTATTTGAAAACAGGGAAGTGGACATATGAGTTAGGTAGTTCAATAAATTTGTATCTTGAAAATAGCTCAAGCTCTCTTTGTAGCTGATATCCAAAGACAAACTACTCACAGCAAGCACCACGACAAACAGCGATAAAACAATCAAAAATATAAAACTATAGTTTATGTTTTGTTTTTGTTTTAGATAGATAAGAAATTTCCTATCATTTTGTGACCGTGTTCGCTTAGTATTGATTCTGGGTGAAACTGCACTGCAACTATGGGTTTGTCTTTTATCTTGATACTCATAATTTCGTCATCGTCAAGTGAAGTTGATGTCACTATTATGTTCTCATTTAAACTATTTTTATCTACAACAAGCGAGTGGTATCTTGTCTGTATAAACTTGTCTGGCAAGCCAGCAAAAAGCAAACAGTCTGTTGTGGTGCTTATAGTAGATGTTTTGCCATGCATCAAATTTGTGGCATTTATGATATTTGCTCCAAATACTTGTGCTATACTTTGAAGTCCCAAACATATACCAAATATAGGCACGGTGTCTTTGAAGTGGTTTATAACCTCGAGTGTAACTCCTGCATCTTCAGGTCGCCCTGGACCTGGTGAGAGTATTATTTTAACAGGATCTAAAGCTATAATCTCATACAAAGTTAATTCATCGTTTTTTATGATGTTTATCTCATGTCCTAACTCTTGACAATACTGCACTATGTTGTATGTAAAACTATCATAGTTGTCTATCATTAGTATCATAGCATTATCGCTTTTTTGATATATTGTTCGTCTGTTTTGTCTTCATAGAATTTCACTACGATTATATTTTCTGTTTCATTTTCATACCACTCTTGTATAGGCATGGTGCTATAGTTCAACCTATCTAAGTTTGTTTTGTCTATCAAGCTATTTTTTATGTATATTGTTCGTAGTTTTTTGGGGTTTGTCAAGCTTATCAGCATAACAAGCCACAACACTGATAATATCACAACAACAAAAGATAAACTTTGTAAACCAATACTATCATATAGGTATCCGCCAGCAACACCGCCAGTAAATGTGCCAAAATATCCAAACGAATTAAACACACCAAGTGTGAGACCCTTTTGGTATGTTTTTGAAAATTTCACTGCTACACTTTGCATGATGGGCTCGTGCATATTAAACCCTACAAAAAATAGCACCACGCCAGTTATGAAAAACTCAGCTCCGCTAAAAAAACCAAAAAAACCAAACGATACAGCAAAAAATGCCACACCAATTATAAGCACCTCTTTGTATTTGCCTCTTTTTTCTGCTATCATGGCTGCTGGTCCCATAGCAAGCACACCTGCTATCATAGCTGGCAAATACAGATACACCATATCCATTTTGTTCCAACCATAGTTTTGTATCAACACAATTGGTGATATCATAAACACAAAAGTCATAAAGCTCTTTTGAAGCATATTGGTTATGTTCATCTTAAATAGATTTTTGTCAAATAAAAGCGGTATAAGTTTCGCTTTGTTGTGATAGTCGTGCACTGTTTTTGGAGGGTTTGGCACAATAGTATATAACAAAACTATTGACAATATAGATAAAAAAGCAGTGATATAAAAAAGAGTGCCAATACCATACGACGCTCCTATTAGAGGGCCTAATATCATGGCCAATGCAAAACTACCAGCTATCATACCGCCCATTATTGCCATAGCTTTTGTTCTTTTGTGTTCTACAACCAAGTCGCTTATCATAGCTGTAACAACTGCCCCAATAGCTCCAGCTCCTTGCAAAAACCTACCTGCTATTAGCATATTTATATCATTTGCCATAGCGCTCACTACTGAACCAGCAGCAAACACAAGCAAACCAATAGTTATAGTGGTTTTTCTACCTATTTTGTCGCTAATCGCTCCAAAAGGTATTTGAAATACCATCTGTGTGATAGCATAACCACCTATGACTAATCCAACTATAGTTGTGCTGCTTCCGGGCAATGATATAGCATATATAGATATAGTAGGAAGCACTATAAATAGGCCAAAAAATCGCAAAGCTATTATGGTGCTAAGTGGAGCAACTTGTTTGAACATTTTTATCCTTTTTGTTATATTAGCGAAATAAAATTAAAGTTGAGTTAGTAGCTTTTGGTCGGTATTTTATATCAATATATTTGATAACGATTGTGAAAGTTGTGTGAAATTGACCACACAAAGTAGCTATATTTTATTACTTTGTGTGGTAAGATTGTTTAAAATCTGTATTTAGCCGAGAATATAAAAGCACTACTCATATCGGTGCTTATAGTTACTTCGTCGTTGTCTATATCTTTTATTTTTATATCACCATAGTTTATTAACCTATAAGCACCACCTATTGATAGTTTATCATTTATAGCATAGTCAAGCCCACCAGTTATAGCGAATGAACTCACTTTTTCATCATCTTTAGTAAGTGTATTATTACTTATTTTTTCAGTATATTTAAAAGTTGTAGAACCAACCCCGGCACCTATGTATGGTGTAAATTTTGGATTTTTTACTTTAAAATCATAATAACCGCTTATCAATAAAGTAGAAGCTGAAGATTCACCTGTGGTATTAGCCCATTCTCTGCCAGTTTGCGCTTGTGAAGCTTTTCCAAAATCATTTGAGTGAGAAAATATCTCTACATCAGCACGAAAAGAAGAAATTTTATATCCAACTAAAAATGAAGTTGACAAGCCTGCCTTATACTCTATTGTTGTATCTTGACCAGCCCAAACTCTATCGGTATATTTCGTCTCGCTTTCACCCATACCAGCACTTCCTATACCTACTCCTACATATACACCATCTTTAGCTACTGCACTACTAACTACTACGAAGGTTGCGAGAACCCCTCCCCCTATCAATCTGTTTATATTTTTCATATATTCCTTTCTGTTGTGCATTATATCTAAAATAAATTAATATAACAATTTTTTAAAGTATTCTATGCTACTTTATAGTCTTTTTTCCTTTGTCAAGCCAACCATAATTTATACCACCATCAAGCTCTTGGGTATTTTTGTAGCCATTGTCGCTCAAAAACTTGCCTACTACTTTGGTCCTGTTTGCATGAGCACACACCAGCACAAATGGTGTATCTTTGGTTTTGACAATTTTTGTGAATTTTGCCATCCATTTTTCTACATCATAAGCACCACGATTGTCAAAAAATGTAAGCTTATGGCTACCTTTTATCACTCCATACTTTTTAAACTCATCATCTCGTCTTATATCTATGACGGCTATTTTGCCATCTTTGACTATGGTTTCAACCTGCTTTGTAGTCAAGGTTTTCAAATCAGCCACAAGAGACACCACAAACAGGACAATAAAAACTATCTTTTTCATTTTTTAACTGCCTTTTTTATCATAGTGTCAATTTTATTTGTGATACTATCGAGTATCATACAGTTTTTGACATCGTAGCTATTTTGTAGGTCGCTATATTTTTTGTATTTGACCAAAACATCGTCATCTAAATCTTCATATATCATAACTTTTTGCGGTAAGTCAAATGCCACTTTACTGTCGTGCATCATAATTCTCGCTGTATCTTGAGGGTTGTCAAACACAATCACAACTGAGTTGTTGCTATAAGCTCCTTTTGTTTTCGCATTTGCTTTGTGGTTTATGGTTGCATATATTTTGTATCCATTTGTTTTGATTGCTTTTTGAATACTATCTACAGTTTGTTGAAAATTTAAACTGCTTTTAAGTTCAACTGCATTTAAAGACAAACAAACAAACAATAAAATAAAAACTATTTTTTTCATAACTATTCTCCTATGTCCTGTCTATTTTTCTGTATCACAATTTTTGCAAGCAGTTGATATACCGCAAACTGGATACAACGGACACCAGCTTATCAAAGCAGTGCCAAGTGGCACAAGACCGATAAGACCCAATAAACTTTCTGTCATTAATCCGTATGCTATTATCGCTAATCCCAAAACTATCCTGATAGTTTTGTCTATTTTCCCAATATTCTTTTTCATTTTTTCTCCTTTTTGTTGAGTGTAATTATATTATAAAATATATAAAACTTATGCCACATAAGTTACAGAAGTTTGATTTTCCCTCTGTATAACTTCAATTTGTTTTTGTTTTCAAGCTCTTTTAATACACGGCTTATGACTACTCTCGATGTATTTAGGTGTTGAGCTATTTGTTCGTGTGTAGTGGTGATTGTGTTTGTATTTTTTGCCAATAAATATGCCAGTATTCTAGCATCTAATTTTTTATACTTGATATCTTCTATAAGTGTAGTGAGCGAATTGAACTTTATAGAAAATAAACCAAATATAAAATCTTGGTATTTTTCATTTTTTTTCATAAGCTTTTTTATTATACTATAAGATACAAGATATCCAGTTATATCACTCAGCGCAATAGCAGTAGCTATGACCTTTGTTTGTGATATAGCACTTGCTGTATTTATGATACATTGTTCGCCTGCTTCTATACTATATAATTCGATAGGCTCAATTTTGTCATCGCTATAAACACATAAACTGACCTCGCCACTTGAAAGTAGCAAAATGTCGCTACAGATATCATCTTGATAAAATAGCACCGCACCTTTCCCAAGAGATACTTTGCTGCTATTTAAAGAGAGAAAATCAAGCTCGCTTTTTTCTAAAAGCTGAACGAAACTAAACTCTTTTATATCCATGGGGTTATTTTTTCAGTTTGTTTATCAAAGCAACCGCTTCATCTACAGAAAGATGAAAGTTGCTAAATCTTATGATACCTTGTTTGTCGATGATTATCGTCCAAGGAGTGCCACCAGTTCGGTAATTTCGCATAAAACGAGAACGCACACCATCTACCCCACTTTGACCTACAGGCATAGTTAGGTTGTATTTTTTTACTATCTTTTTAGCGGCATTTTCGTCGTTTGAGCTAAAACCCTCAAATGTAGTTTGTATAGCTACAAAAGCCACATTTTTATCATCTTTATAAATTTTTGATAGTTTGTCAAGTGTGGGAAACCCGTGACTATGACATCCAGGACACCAGCTTTGAAAGCCATATAGATACAACACCTTGCCTTTAAAATCATCTATATCTAAATCATTTTTATATGTTTGCACCCAGCTATCTACATCAAACTTTTTTGCTTGTTGGCCTATCAAACTATTTACTCCATAGATATTTGACACAACAAACAAAACCGATAAAAAAAACTTCAACATATTTTGCTCCTATTTTTTAATTGTCTTATTATATCTAAATAGATATAAAACTATTTTATCAAATATAACATAATTTTTTAATCTTATGTGTAACTTGTGTTGCTTTTGTAGTTTTATGAATGTTTTTAAGCAAAGTTAGATACCATACTCAAGCACAAAAAATAACGACATTTTCATAAAGGAGCATCGTGTTTAAAAGATTTAGAAAACTAAGAGCCAACAAAACCATAAGAGACCTCGTGTGTGAAACAAAATTATCAAAAGATGATTTTGTATATCCGTTGTTTGTAAAAGAGGGAAAATTTGACAAAATAGAGGTGTCGTCTATGCCGGATGTATATCAAATGGATATAGATACTATAGTCAAAGAGTGTAAAGAGATTGTAGATATTGGTATCAAAGCTATTTTGTTGTTTGGCATACCAGCAAATAAAGATGATATAGGAAGTGAGTGTATGAGTGAAAATTCGCTCATATCAAGAACCATAAAAGCTATAAAACAAAAACACCCAGAACTTTATATCATAACAGATTTGTGTTTTTGTGAATACACATCACACGGACATTGTGGTGTATTAGATAAAAACACAGGCCAAGTAGACAACGATAAAACTTTGCAAAATTCAATCACACAAGCATTAGTTCATATAAGAGCAGGAGCAAATATGATAGCGCCAAGCGGTATGATGGATGGTATAGTTGCTACTTTGAGAGATGGTTTAGATAAAAATGGTTATAGCCATATACCTATCATGAGTTATAGCACGAAGTTTGCAAGTGCTTTTTATGGGCCATTTAGAGATGTAGCACAAAGTTCTCCAAGCAAAGGAGACAGAAAAACATATCAGATGGATATAGCAAATAGACTTGAAGCAGTGCAAGAGTCGCTTGAAGATGAAGCACAAGGGGCAGATATACTTATGATAAAACCAGCACTTAGTTTTCTTGATATCATAAGAGATATAAAAAACAACACAAACCTACCAATAGCTGCATACAATGTCAGCGGTGAATATGCTATGCTAAAAATAGCAGGTGCGAATGGTTTAGTTGATTATGATAAGGTGATGTTTGAAACGCTACTATCTATGAAAAGAGCGGGAGCTAGTATCATCATAACTTACCATGCAAAAGAGATTTGCAAGGTATTAAATATATGAAAAAAACACAAGGCGAGATATTTGCCATAGCCTTAAAAGAGTTATTTACTCCACCTATGCTAAAGTTGGCATTTTTGCCATTTGTTGTAACTGTTGTGCTATTTTATATTGTGTTTTTTTATTTTATGAGCGATGTAAGTTTGAGTAGTGGCACCGGTGTTGATATAGTTGATCATATTTTACAAATATCTGCTATAGCATGGATTTTAACATTTTTAACCTATATTTTAGGTATATTTGCTCTGTTTTGGCTCGGATTATTTGTAGCTGTGCTTATAGCTGGACTTTTTACACCGTATATTATAAAACATCTTAAACACAAACGATATGTAGATATAAACACAAATGGATACGGAACTATTTTAAACACACTTTTATTTATACTTAAAACAACATTTTTGATGATATTTTGGTTTTTTATTTTAGCCCCTTTGTATTTGATACCTGTTGTTAATGTTGTTGCGATTAACTTGCCATTCTTTTATTTTTTTCACAAGATGTTACACTTTGATGTGGCATCAAATATGGTTTCAAAAGAACAGCAAGTTGTTTTGAAATATCGTTACAACACAAACTTTAGAATGTATTCTTTGTTGTTGTATTTGTTGTCTATGATACCATTTGCGGTGCTTATATTACCTGTATTTTATATACTTTATATAGCTATAAACTACTTTGAACTTATAAAAAACGACAACGACAAAGAGCCACAACTTTTAAAATAGCTACAACCACCTGTATCTATCAAGCTTTTTTAAATGCTACAAATGTAGCGAAGTTTAGCCACTTCAATATCGTTTGACATTCGCCAAATTTGGCGTTTGTTATCATATTTTTGTTCTCTTGTTCGCTATATGGCACGAGCACATTTTCGAGTTTTTCTCTTTTGGTTGATATCTCAAAATCGCTATAACCTTGAGATTTTTTGTATTTGATATATTCGTCTATTGTTATTTTGTCAAGTTTTTTATCTTCATATATAATCTTCTCACTAAATATCAGCACACCACCTGGTTTTAGTTCGTCATAAATTTTTTTGATGAGTTGTTCTCGTTTGAGTGGTCTTATAAACTGTAAAATATAGTTAGCAAATATAATTTTGGCTCCGCTAAAATTCATATCAAATATATCTTTTGTGAGGTATTTTATATCCATATTGTAAGCTTTTGTTTTGCTTCTCGCTACTTTTATCATATCTTTTGAGTTATCTACCCCTACTAAAGTAGCATTCACACATAGCAGTTTTTTTAGCTCTATCAATGTTGTGCCAGTAGAGCAGCCTATATCATAAACTATGTCATCTTTTTGTATATAGTTTGAAGCTATATTTGTAATAGTATTGATAGTTTGTTTATAATACGGCACAGATCTTTTGAGCATATCATCAAACACCAAAGCTACTTGACTATCAAACTCAAACTGCTTGTCGTGTGATTTTTCAAATATATTATCTTTCATAGATATCTTTATAAAATGCCTTAAATCTTTTGTGTTGCCAAAACCAATTCGTAGGGTCTCGCCTTATTTGCTCTTCAAATATATTAGAAATGTTTTGAGAATAATCAATAATTTTTTTTTGGTTTAGGTTTTGATCGATATCTAAAGGTTTATAAAAAACTGCTTCGTGTGTATCAAAGTTATGTCTTACAAGCATAAAAGGAATCACAACCGCATTAACTTTAGAGGCTAATCTTATAGGTGAATCTGTTTGTGTGACAGTGTTGTTAAAAAATTTTACTGCTACTCCATCTTTTTGTGCTATATTTTGGTCTATTGCCATGGCTACTATTTTATTGTCTTTTAGTGCTTTTAGCATCTTTTTAGCTGCTCCATGTTTTTCAAACATCTCCAAGTTGTGTGCTTTTCTTGCTTTCTTAAACAATTCATTTATATATTTATTTTTTATAGGTTTGCTTATGATAGCTATAGGTCTAAATTTCAAAGATATATAAGGTATAGCCAACTCCCAAGCACCATAGTGAGCGGTTACAAGTATGATTTGTTTGTTTTCTTTGATAGCATTTAAAATATACAACTCATCTTTCAATATGATATCTTTCTCCATATCCTTGAGTGTTTTGTTTTGGATTTTGACAAATTCATATAGGTTAAATACTAAATTTTCATAAGATTTTTTGACTATGTATCTTTTTTTTAAATTTGTTATGGTGTCCATATAGGCTAAATCAAGATTGATTAAAGCTATTTTTCTATGTTTTATATCAACAATATATATAAACTTAGATAACAATATAAGAATATATTTTATGATTGTTTTTGGGGTAATTTTGACGACTATTGCAAATACTAAATACACAACATATAACAAATAGTTAATCATAAAAACTCTTATAAACTATGTCTATATATGGTGGTAGTTTTGTTATCTCATCTTTGATGGCAGATGAAAAATTATCACTCAATATCAACAACATATTGTTCTTTTTGTCAAACTTAAATTCGTGTTTTTGTTTATCTAATCTACTTGAAAGCATGATAGACAACTTCAAAATAAACAAAAGATATTTTATCGTTTTGATTTTTGGCAAAAGCTGTTTATATTTTTTGATATCTTTTTTTTTCGGTCTATTTTTTCTTGTGAGATTGATAATCGTAGCTATAAGCACTCTGTCTTTATGACAAAACCCATAGTCAAGTCCATATAGTATAAAATTGCTAGATAGTTTTTGATTGTTGTGAAAATTTAACATCAAACCTATTTTGTGCAAGATTGATGCTATTTTAAGTATATTCTTGTGTTTTTGCTTTAGCTTAAAACTATCTTTGAGTATATCAAAAATATCATTTGATAACCTTGCTGTATAGTGTGTATTGTTATTTTTGTTGCCAAATCTGTCCATAAGAGATCTTTGACTTATATTAAAGTTTGAGGGAAATCTATGGTTTTGTGTCCTTAATATATCGCACAAATACACACCTTCTCGCACTCCTACTTGCGAAGTTGTGACTTTTTTGACCGATAGATACTCCAAGATAGTTTGAAGTATAAAACAGCCTACTTTTATAGTATCGTATCTGTCCTCTTTGATACCAAGTTTTTTTAAAGCGGTATTGTCTTTTGCTTGTAAGATAGCATTTAATGTATTTTGATTTTCTTTTACAATATAACTAAACCCATGGACTATATCAAGAGGATAGTTATTTTGCTTGATGATAGCAGTGCTTATGGCTCTATTGGAGCCACCAAGAACTATAGCATTTTTAAATTGTTTTGATATATTTTTGATTTTTGTTATCTTGTTTAAAATATAATTTTTTGCTCCTGTTATATCTTGCTTGTCAAAATACAACTCTTTTAATCGCACTGTGCCTATGTCTAAACTAAAAGTTCCTATGTTTTTGTTGTTTTTCACAAATGCTATCTCTGTGCTACCCCCACCTGTATCAATAGTGAAAAAATTTTTAACAAACAACAAGTTTGAAACTGCAACTTGTCCATAATATGCCTCTTTGGAGCCATCTATTATCTTGATATTTAATTTAAGTTCTTTTTTAATTCTATTTACAAACTGTTGCTTATTTGGAGCATCTCTTAATGCAGATGTAGCGACTATTAGTATTTTTCTTGATTTTAAATTTTGTGATATTTGTTTAAATGATTTTATAGCTTCGAAAGCTTTATCCATAGGTGTTGATTGGAGTTGGCCACCTTTTTCATAACCACCCTTGCCTATTTGTATTTTATGTTTTGTTTCGTTTATCAAAAAAAAACCAAATCTGCTTGATTTTTCAAACACTGCCATCCTAATAGAGTTTGAGCCTATATCAATAATAGAGGTTATTTTAGCCAATTTTAATACGCCATTTTATCGCAGTTCTTGTATTTGTTTATATTTTAAACTTAACTCTAAAGCGGTTTCGAAGTTATTTTCATCTATTTCAATACACTCAACCGGACAAAACTCAATACATTGTGGTTCGTTAAATGAGCCTACACACTCTGTGCAAAACTCCGAGTCTATTATATATATTGGGTCGTTTTCTGATATCGCGCCATTTGGACACTCCTCTCTACAGGCATCGCATGCTATACAATTGTCGTTTATTTTCAATGACATTTTTATCCTTTTAAATGTTTTATCTAAAAAGTCTTAAGCCAACCTTGAAAATATACACAAAAGCAAATATAATTTTAACAAAGTGCCTCTATTAGCACCTTTAGGTTCTAAAATTTTGTAGCATTTGTTTCAAAATTGTTTTGCCATCTTCTACACCTGGCTGATTGTAGGCGTCTATTTGAACAAACTTACCAACAGATGAAACCAACAACATAAATGTAGTCATAAGTTTTGCTATGTTGTATTCATCTATTTTTGTTATGGTTATAACATCACATGGAACATTTTTTTTATCTTGTATCGCTTTTATTGTAGCGTCTGCTTGCAACGATATAAGTTTTGCAAAACTTAGGGTGTTTATATTGTTTGTGCTTTCGAGATACTTTAAACTTATATCAGGTATAGTTGTTTGATTGTTTGGATTTTCTATCTTGATAAATGTCACAGTTTTATCTCGTTTGCCATCTATAATCAATTGCAAAAAACTATGTTGGTCTATTGGTCCTATCAAACCAATAGGAGTGAGTGCTTGTCTTGTGTTATTTATGTTTAGCTTACCCAAAGACTCACCCCAAAGTTGAACATACCATTTGTTAAAACTCTCTAATCCACTTGAATAAGAAAAAAGCACATTTATATTGAAGCGGTTTTTATTTTCCACCAAAAAACGAGCTTTTTGCATGATGTGGTCGTATTTTTTATCAAAAAACCCATCTATCATATTTATAGCACCTTTTTGTAGCTCATCTATATCAACTCCGACCATACACAAAGGCACCAACCCAGCAGGACTAAATACGCTAAATCTACCGCCAACATTTTCATCTATGAAAAAAGTTTTTATACTGTTTGTTGTGGCATATTTACACAGAGGTGTATTTTGTCCTGTGATTATGGTGCTGTTTGTTTTGTCTATATGGCAAATAGACAAAAGATATTTAAAGTTTGCTATAGTCTCTATAGTGCTACCAGATTTGCTTATGATGACAAAATGGCTATGTTTTAAGTCTATTTGTGAGATGGTTTGGTTGATTGCAAGAGGATCTGTAGTTTCTAAAAAATATAGTTTTTTTTCAAACTTTTTTGAACTTGATAAAAACTCATATATAGCTTTGGCCCCCAAACTACTACCTCCTATGCCTATAAGCACAATATCTTTTTGTGATGTTTGACGGCAATATTTTTTTATCTCTTTAGTATCTTTATATGGCTGATTGTAGTATCCTATGGAGTTTTTTTCATCTTCTAAACACCTATATGTATAGTCGTTTGATTTGATTTGATAAAAATTCTTGCTGTATATCAAAATATCTCCTTTTTGTGTGGTGTTTGACAAATTATATCAAGATATTATTAAAATTTATAATCTTTTGATATAATAAGATATGATTTTGAACGGCAAAAATAAAAAAAAACTATATAGACCAAATGTAGCAGCTATAGTAGTATCGTCAAGATATCCTGATATCTGTGAAGTGCTTATAGCTAAGCGAGTGTCTGCAAAAACAAAAACAAAAAAAGCATGGCAATTTCCACAAGGCGGTATAGAACAAAACGAGACCGTTGACAAAGCACTTTATAGAGAGTTGGACGAAGAGATAGGCACAAGCGATATAACAATACTATCAAAATATCCCAAAAAACTAAGATATGACTTTCCTCTTAAAATACAAGGCAAAATGGGTCCTTATACTGGGCAAGAACAGCAGTATTATCTCGTCAAGTTAAACAATGGCGCTAAGATAGATATAAACACTCCTATCCCTGAATTTAGAGCTTATAAGTTCGTGCAATATGATAAAATATTTGATTATGTTGCAACTTTTAAAAGAACAAACTACAAACAAGTTTTAAACTATTTTAGGAATGAAGGATACCTTTCATGACAAGAGTGCTGAAGTTTGGCGGAACTAGTATGGGTGGCGCTGACAATATAAAAAATGTAGCTAATATAATAAAAAACTACAAACAAAATGGAGACAATGTTGTAGCTGTAGTATCTGCTATGGGCGGCGAAACAAATAAGTTAATATCATTGGCCAATAGCATATCGAAAGACCCTATTGCTTTAGAAATGGATACACTTTTAAGCTCTGGCGAGAGGGTTAGCTCTTCTTTGTTGTCTATTTGTCTAAATGATATGGGTATAAAAGCTATATCGTTAAGTGGTAGGCAAGCTGGTATAACTACCGATGATAATCACAATAAAGCAAAGATAGACAAAATAAATAGCAGCAACTTGCAGCAATACATAAAAGATGGATACACAGCCATAGTAGCTGGCTTTCAAGGGTTTGCTAACAATAGAGTTACGACATTGGGTAGAGGAGGAAGTGATTTGACAGCGGTGGCTATCGCAGGAAGTATTCAAGCAGATGTATGTGAAATATATACCGATGTCCAAGGTATATATACAGCGGACCCAAGAGTTGTGCCAAATGCAAAAAAACTAGAGCAAATATCATATGACGAGATGCTTGAACTTTCAAGCTTAGGAGCAAAGGTGTTGCAAAGTCGTTCAGTAGAGTTAGCAAAAAAATTAGACGTGAAGTTAATATCGAGAAGTAGTTTCGAACCAAATACGACAGGCACAACAATCACAAAAGAGGAAAATATAGTGGAACAACCAATAGTAAGTGGCATAGCCACAGATGACGATCAAGTAAGAGTAGGCATATACAAAGTTATAGATAGGCCAGGAATAGCTGGGCAGATATTTTCTAAACTTGCTTTTGCTGGTATAAATGTAGATATGATAGTGCAAACAGTTGGAACCGATGGCACAACAGACTTAGACTTCACAGTGCCAACAGTATCGATAAATGAAACAAAAAAATGTATGAAAAAGTTTGAGCACGAGTGTAAATATATCGACTACAATGAAAAAATATCAAAGGTTTCGGTAGTAGGCTTGGGTATGAAATCTCACACTGGAGTCGCTGCTGATGCCTTTATGGCATTGGCGAACAACAACATAAATATCCGCATAATAAGCACAAGCGAGATAAAAATATCTATGATAATAGACAAAGACAAAAGCAAAAGAGCAGTTCAGGCTTTGCACGACATATATAAGTTGGACCAATAGATGCAAGAGTTATTAAATTGGACTATAGACACCATAAGGGAAGAGATATCATCGGATCTGTCTTGGTTAGAAGAAAAAAAGTTTGATTGGACTCCATTGGTATCAAAAACATTAAAAAAAGTTTTTGAAAAAAACTATTCTGTGCTTATAATCACAGACGATGAACACCAATGGTTTGAAAGATATATATTAGACAAAATCAACAACAAATCAAGACCACTTTTGCCGTTTTATAGTTTTGGTAATATTTGTAGTAACAAAAAAGATTTTAAATCCCAAGAAGATATAAACTTAGTCAAGGATATGTTAGATATATCATTCCCTAATGGTTTTATATTTTGGTATATAGGCAAAACATCGCATAAAAATTTTGCTTTACAGAGGTTTTATAACGAATCTTTTTCATGGCTCATAGGCGATATACAACAAGGTGCCATGTCTTTTAGAAAAGATGACAAATACATAGATATAAAATTGGTGCAGTTGTATTTGCTGCTTGATAAAACTATAGATGCTACTTTATTTGCCGATATTACTCTGGATTAAATTTTGTCTGTTTTAAACTATTCACATATAGTTGTCACAAAAAATATGGATAATTACGAGCAAAATTTAAAACAAAGATTGCCTATAAATAGTATTAAAATGATTAAAAACCCAGATATAAATAAAACAAATTTCAAAATAGAACAAGCAAATGAAGTCATAAAAGAAGCAAATATCAGCACAAAAGATTTCAAATACATAGTCTTATCGGCACAAAAATACGAGATACAAGCACAAAACTCTATATTAAAAATACTCGAAGAGCCTCCAAAAAATATAGTATTTATAATCATCACAAACCTAAAAACTGCTCTTTTACCCACTGTATTATCTAGGTTGCCAGTAGTATATGACAAAACAAAACAAAATAAAACAAATATAAAACAAAATATCCACAGAATGGACATACAGCAAATATACAGTTTTCTTGAAAAAAATAGAAGAGCCACAAAAGAGCAGGCAAAAGAGGTCATAACAAATAGCTTGTTTGAGATAAAATCAGATTTGATGTATCAAACCAATAGTTTGCTGGATATCTTTGAAAAAAGTTTAAAACTTCTTGAACTAAACTCAAGACCTATAAATATATTAACTTTATTTTGTTTGTCTTTATTTATGGAAAAAAAAAGTGCGTCTATATAAAATAAAAAAAAATAAAACAGATTTGATATTTGAGCATATTGGTTGCGATAAAGCAGGGGTTAGAATTATGTCTAAAAAAACAGATATAAATATGTTGTATATAAAAGATTTAAGCTGTGGCGCCACGAATATACTTAAACAAGAAACTATAAGTGTAGGAGCTGACTTGGCAACTCCTAAAGGAGCCATAGTTTGTGATAAAAAATTTTATGATGTTGTATTGTTCGCAAATGATAGGCAACTTGAGATACTATCAATAAAATTAAAAATACAACCGTTTGAACTTAAAGAGTTGTCAAACGAGCTTAAATCACACAAAACAAAAATTCAAAAGAAAACAAAAATAATGGCTGTTTTAAATATAAACGATGATAGTTTTTATAAAAAAAGTCAAACAAAACCTCAAGATGCAATATATAAAATAGAGCGAATGATAGAACAAAAAGCAGACATAATTGATATAGGAGCAGTATCAAGCCGTCCTGATAGCAAAAAAGTGTCTGCCGCTGAAGAGATGTCAAGAATAAAAGATGTCATAAAACATATATATAAACAGAAGCTTTATGATAAAATTAAACTAAGCATAGATAGCTACGAGCCAACAGTGATACAAGAAGCGTTGGAGCATGGATTTAGTATCGTAAACGATATCACAGGTTTGCAAGATGATAGTGTAGCTAATCTTGTAGCGAGGTTTGAAGCGACACCAGTGATTATGCATATGCAAGGAACTCCACAAACTATGCAAGACAAGCCTGTTTATGAAGATGTTGTGCTGGATATAGATAATTTTTTTGAACAAAGAATAAAAAAAGCAAAAGATTTTGGCATAAAAAATATGATACTTGATGTAGGTATAGGGTTTGGCAAAACATTGGAACAAAACTTGCGATTGCTTAAGCATATAACGCATTTTCAAAAATTTTCATACGAATTGCTTGTGGGAGTTAGTCGCAAATCAATGATAGATAAAATATCGCCAAGTAGTGTAGATGATAGATTGGCAGGAAGCTTATCTTCGCATATATATGCAGTGCAAAACGGGGTATCGATAATAAGATGTCACGATGTAGCGCAACATAGACAAGCCTTTGATATACTTGAGGCTATAGACAATATAACTATATGACTATTTTATATCCTCAAGCTTATTGGCTACTGTTTTTTGTTTTTGTTTTTGTTTTTATGTATCGCTCAAAAGACACACTCAAAAAACTTTTCAGTTCTAAAATGTTTGACAATATAATAGTAGGCAAAGATAAAAACAAACTTAATTTTTTATGGTTGATTTTGTCTATGGTATTTTTGATCATAGCTATAAGTAGTCCAGTTATATCAAAAAAACCGATAAAAGTTCCACAACAAAGTGAGAAATTTGTAGTAGCGTTTGATATATCTGCATCTATGAAAGTGGAAGATATTTTTCCAAATAGGCTAAAGTTTAGCAAACTAAAATTTAGTGAGCTTTTAGATAACTTAAAAGATGAAAGAGTGTCATTGTTTGGGTTTTCATCGCAAGCTTTTTTGATATCTGCTTCTACTGGCGATTATGAAAGTTTGAGACTTTTGTCAAAAAATATAAACCAAGAGTATGTATCTACAAGCGGGTCATCTATATACGAGTTGTTAAAGGCTCTAAAGATACTTAAAAACTCACAAACAGCTGTATTGGTATTTACAGACGGAACAGATGAAACAAATTTTGACAAGTCGTTGAAATATGCCAAACAAAACAACATAAAAATATATACATATATGATAGCTACACGACAAGGCGGAACTATACCTTTGAAAAACAATCAACAACAAAAAGATCAAAATGGCAACTTGGTTGTATCTTCAGCAAATGACAAAATAAAAAATTTGTCAATCAATAGTGGCGGAGCATATTTGCGATATAGTTTTGAGAAAAATGATATAAAAAAACTTTTTGACAATATGCGACAAAAGCTACAAGCAAATAAAATAAAAATAAAAACTATCAAACAAGATATGTACTTGTATCAAGTGCCTTTGGGCTTATCTTTGGTGTTTTTTTTGTTGCCATTTGTAGGCAGGGTTAGATGAAAGTTTTATTTATGTTGAGTTTGGGTGTGGTTTTGTATGCTGGCATAATAGACGATATCTATAAATACGAAGCAAACAGCTACATAAAAACAAACGATATCAAAAAATTGCAAAACTCTTTAGATAAAATAAAAAACAAAGATGATGAAGTGTATTATAATCTTGGCAACATAGCTTATAAACACGAAAACTACAAAAAAGCGATAAGCTACTACGATAAAATTGGAACAAAAACAAACAAAACTTTGCACAATCTTGGTAATAGTTATGCAAAAAATGACCAAATCCAAGAGGCCATAGAACACTACAAAAAGGCATTGGACATAAAAAAAGACAAAGACACAAAATACAATTTGGAGTTGCTTGAAAAAAAGCAAAAGCAAAAGCAAAAGCAAAACAAAGAAAATAAAAGTCAAGAAAATAAACAAAAAGAACAAAATAAAAAAAGTGAAGAAAAGAGCGGGAAAAAAAGTGGGAAAAAAAGTGAAGAAAAAAAACAAAGCCAAAACCAAAGCAAACAAGAGCAAAGTTCATCAAACGATAAAAAAACTACTCAAAAAAATAATAAAACCAAAACAAAACAAAATACCAAACCAAAACCAAAGAAAAATAGATTGTTGCAAAAAAGATGGCAAAAAAAATTAGACAACAACAAACTAAATACATTGATGATACCAATACAAGGAGAAAATAGTGAACCAGCTCAAAAACCTTGGTAGTATTTGTTTGTTGTTAATTTTGCCAATTTTTATATATGGTGAAGTTTTTATATCTATAGACAAACCAAATGCTACAAAAGGCGAAGTAGTATCGGTACAAATCAAAGCAAAAGGCAACGACATAGAGTTTCCGTCTATCAAAACCATAACATCATCGCAAGTAGTTGGCACATCTAGTAGCACCTCTACATCTATCATCAATACTTCTATAACTACAACCAAAACACAAACATACCAGTTTGTAGCAACAAAAAGTGGAGATATTGGGCCATTTGACATAAAAATAGATGGCAAAGTGCTACAAACAAAAATATTGCATATATATGTATCCAAACCAAAGCCATCTACAAAAAGGGATGATTTTTTTGTTTTGCTTAAAACTTCAAAAACAGATCTGTTTGTAGGTGAAGATATGGTTGTAGATATCGTATTTAAATACAAAGAAGAAAAAGATGTCAGGCGAATACAAATACAAGAGTTTATACAAAACAATTTTGTCATCAAAAGATTGGCTTCTGCAAAACCTGTAAATATAGGTGACTATATTGTATATAAAGAGAGTTATGCAGTATCACCTCTAAAACCGGGCAAATGGACGATACCAAGCCAAAAGGTATCTATAGGTTTAAATAGTCTAAAAGCAGACTTTTTTGGTTTAACTCAACTTAAATGGCAAAAAATATACTCAAATACTGTAGATATAACAGTCGCTGCACTACCACAAAATGTGACAATAATAGGAGATTTGAATATCACATCATTTGTAGATAAAACAGAAATAACCTCAAACAAACCTATAAACTTAACAGTGCAAATCAAAGGCAAAGGCAATCTTGAGGATATAGACAATATAAATTTAGATATAAAGCAAGTGTCAGTATTTAGTGAAAATCCTACTATCGAAAGAGAAACAAACACAGGCACATGGACACAAAAGTTTTCTTTGATTAGTGACAACAATTACAAAATACCTAAAATCAAATTTAAGTATTTTGACAAACAAACAAAAGAAATCAAAACAATAAACACAAAAAGTTTTGATATAAAGATAGTAGGTGACACAACACAAAAGCCAAAGTTGTTGCAAAGTGCAAAAACACAAAAAGTGAAGAGGCAACCAAGCTTTGATAAGTATTATTTTGGTTTTATTGGTGTTATAATTGGGGTTATGCTTATGTTGGTATTTATCAAGTTCAAACAAAAAATAACAAAAAGAGACATAGACATCTCTGTAGAAGAAATGGTCAAAAACACAAAAACTGACAAACAATTGTATATGGTGCTTATCAAACTAAAAAATGCCAAACTATTCGACGACACTATAGAAAAATTGGAACAAAATATATACAAAAAACAAAAAAACAAAATAGACAAAAACAAAATAATAAAAAAACTACAAGACAAAGACGATGAATATCTGTATTGTTAAACTCTCTGCTATGGGTGATATCGTGCATGCTATGGTCGTGCTTCAATACATAAAAGCAAAATATAAAAATGCAAAAATAAGCTGGATAGTAGAACAAAATTTTCAAGATATTTTAAAAGACAATCAATACGTAGACAACATCTTGCCTGTCAATTTAAAATCTATCAAAACAAATAAATTAAACATATTTAGACAAATTTCACTTTTGAAAAGTTTTCATAAATACAAGTTTGATATAATCATAGATGCCCAAGGGTTATTAAAGTCTGCTATAGTATCAAAAATCATAAGTAAAGCATCGCATGATTGTTGTATATTTGGATTTGATAAAAACTCGACAAGAGAGGGTATGTCGGCACTGTTTTACAACAAAAAAGTCAAAATAAGTTATGATACAAATGTGATACTGAGAAATACACACTTGTTTAACGAAGCTTTAAATTTAAACACAACAACCCAAGATATAAACAACAAACAATGTTTATGGAGTTTGAAAAGGCAAAATAACCAAACATATGTATTGCTTGTGGTGGGTGCTTCAAAACCAAACAAAATATATACAAAAGAGATGTTTAGAAAAGTATGTGATGGATTAGAATATGATATCAAAGTTGTGTGGGCAAATGATTATGAAAAAAGTGTTGCAAACTATTTGTCAAGATATTGCAAAAATGTCACAAAATTAAAAAAACTAACCATACGCCAACTCATACAAACAATAGCAAACAGTGCTTTAGTCATAGGAGGCGACACAGGTCCTACACATATGGCTTGGGGTTTAAATAGACCATCGCTTACTATATATGGCAACACTCCGCACCAAAGAAACAGCTACACAACTGCTATAAACCAAACTATAAGCTCAAGTTCAAAAGTCCATGCAAATAGTTTAAACAAAGATGATTTTAGCATAAAGGAGATTGACCCAAATACGATAATATCAAAAACTTATGAGATATTGGGTGAGTTTAAGACAAATTAGATACAATATCAAAATTTTTAAAAAGGAGAACTATGCCAAAGATGAAAACCGTAAGCGGAGCGAAAAAGAGATTTAAAGTCAAGAAAAATGGCCAAATAAAAAGAGGCAGTGCTTTTAGAAGCCACATACTTACAAAAATGTCTAAAAAAAGAAAACGGAACCTAAGAAACCCAAAAACCATAGACGACACGAACAAGCAAGCAGTCAAAAGGATGCTTTGTTTATTATAAAAGATAAATCCCACTACAAAAGTAGTCAAGATTAGAATACTAACACCCAACGACACATATCGTTGAGAGTCAAGAAAGGAAAAATATGCCAAGAGTAAAAACAGGAACTGTCAGAAGAAAAAGACACAAAAAGATACTAAAACAAGCCAAAGGATTCTACAGCGGTAGAAGAAAACATTTTAGAAAAGCCAAAGAACAAGTAGAGCACGCACTTGTATATGCCTATAGAGATAGACGACAAAAAAAACGTGACTTTAGAAAACTATGGATCATCCGTATAAATGCAGCTTGTAAATTAAACGGGCTAAAATACTCTCAGTTTATGTTTGGGCTTAAACTTCTAGAAATAGAGTTAGACAGAAAGATATTAGCTTCTATGGCTATGGAAAATCCAGAGTCATTTGCTAGCCTGACAGTAGATATAAAAAACGAATTAGATATCCACAACACAGTTACAGACGAACACAAACCTCTGTTTTTGGATAAACCAAAAGATGAAAAACCTTGTGATTTGAAAGAGATATCAGGCATAGGCGAAGAGATAGAAAAACTTTTGAACAAACACGGCGTATTTCACTTAAGTCAAATCGCATCTTGGAATGAAAACAATCTAAGATGGATAGACAAATATCTCAAGATATTTAAAGGTCGTGCAAAAAGGGACGACTGGGTAGGACAAGCAAAAGTTTTAAATGATGGTGGTGAAACTGAATTTAGCAAAAGAGTCAAAAGTGGTGAGGTTTATAAATAAACCAAACTACTATTAGATATGGCAAATATACTTGATAAAATAGATTTCTCAAAACAAAACGGCTTGGTGCCAGCAGTAGTGCAAGACCACAACACAAACGAAGTGTTGATGGTGGCATATATGAACGCAGAAGCGCTTAAGCTATCTATCAAAACATCAAAAACTCACTTTTTTAGCCGTAGCAAAAATAGGTTGTGGCAAAAGGGTGAGAGTAGTGGCCATACTCAAACTATAGTATCTATGATGGCTGATTGTGATATGGATACGATACTTATAAAGGTCAAACAAAACGGTGCGGCTTGTCATACAGGGGCATATAGTTGCTTTTTTTATGATTTACTTGAAAATATAAAATTGGAAAATAAACAAATAGACACTTCTAAAATATATGGCGTAGTAGATACACTTTTTGATACAATAAAAAGCAAAAAATTTGACGACCCAAATACATCTTATACTGCTAAACTACTTCAAGGCGAGCAAAACTACATGCTCAAAAAAATCGTAGAAGAATCAAGCGAGCTATGCTTTGCTATAAAAGATGACGACAAAGATGGTGCCATATATGAGTGTGCTGATTTGGTTTATCATATACTTGTAGCAATATGTAGCCAAGATATATCGCCTGATATGATAAAACAAGAACTTCAAAAAAGGTTTGACACAAGTGGAATTGAGGAAAAAAATAGTAGAAAAAAATAGCTTCACTATAGTAGAAACAATAGTAGCTATGGTGATACTGTTTGTGATGAGTGGATTGTTTTTGAAAATAAATATATTTCAAGTTAATTTTGAGCGATACAATATGCTACAAGATATAGAAAATAGCTACAATACAAACTACAAACAGAAGTTTATATACGACAAAAATAACATAAAATTAGAAAAAATAAAAATACCATGAAAAACTCAATAGCCCTGATAGAGCTCATAGTAAGTATAGTGTTGTTGTCTGTATTGTTCGCTGGTAGTTCAAACTTTGCTCTCAAAATATATCAACTAAATGAGAAAAATTATCATCAAGCTTTAAATAAAATTGACCTCGAGAGCACTAAACTTTTTTTGCAAAAACAAGTTCAAAGTGGTGTAGATATAAGCACCAAACTAAACAACATAACCTCATCGAAAACCAAATCGACCCTGACATATAGTGGCAAATCATTGCTATATAATATCACAGAGTTCAAGCTAAAAAAAGTATCAAAAAAATATTTTATAAACATATGTATAAACACCAAAACGAACATATGTAAAAGTTGGGTATTTTGAAAGGCTCGTTTGCTTTGTATGCTGTGCTTGTGTTTGTGCTCATATTTGCTACTATAAGTTTGATGTTCGTAGAAACAAAACTCGTAAATTCACAGCTTGACAATCACAAGTATTTTCACCTACAAGCGAAACTTCACTTAGATAGTGTGGTTGATTTTATAAAAATAAATAAAAAAGCTCCAAATATAAAAGTATTGACTGATTATGAAATAGCTATACACAAAGAGGACAATAAAACTTTTGATATATTTGTAGGGCACAAAAACCAATACAACTATATAAACCTTCATAGACAGTTAAAGCTACCATAGTATCATCGTTTTGTATGTTTTAGTTTTGTATTTCCAGTAAATATGTATGCTGTCCCTGATTTTTTGATTTTGATTTTGATTTGATTCATAGACATTGTCGACTATCAATTGCATATTGTCGACAATCTTTAGAAGTGGTAGTTGGGTTTGTAGGCGATTTTGTATTGGGTCAATTGCTACACAAACCGAGCGGTGAGTTGTTTGTAGTCTAGAAGTTGGGTCTCTATGTGTGTCAAGTATTTGTCTGGAGCATGTGGTAGCAAACCGTGTATCCTTTGTATTTTGCTGTCCGTGTCACCATGTGTATTGTCCGGCTTTTTGTCAAAAATCTTGGCGATCCGCATAGCATTGTGATACGCATCACCCATGTCGACGATACCAAATACCTCCGGTGGCGGTTCTGCTATCTTGCTCATGAGCTGTCTCTCCTCATCTGTCATAGTTTGCGCCAAGTGCCGTATATATGCCAGTCTAGCAGAGGGTGTATCGGCAAAAAGTAGCTGCTCTGGTATGTCCAACACTCTAGCTATATATGGCAGTAGCTCCACATCTATACCTATGCGACCGTTTAGATAAGCATATATAGAGTTGATAGTCGGCACTTCGCCTGTATTTGCCAGCTTTCACAGAAACTTTTTCGCTATGCGAAAACCGCCACGGCTAGTTTTGGTTCTAACAACACGAGTTTGTCATAAAACACTATTTTGGACATGTTTCGCCGCTTTAGATATAAGTTGATATTATTCAATGAAACAACTCCTTTTTATTTTTATAAATTATTATTAAACCTTTTGTTCCCGGGGTTTGTTCTTGCTTTTTTAGATATAATAAACTATAAATACAACAAAGGTTTAAATATCATTTAATATGGTTTTAAAGTTATTGTCATACAAAGATATAAACTCACAATTTTCATTTAACATTCCCCAAACATCGCCAATTGGTTTTTTGGTCAATTCGTATTGTGGAATATACACTTTACCCTTATACTCAGCAACTACAGTTTTACCATTGTCAAAGTTGATTATAAAATCAGGATAAAACTTACCAGTTTCAGTCAGAAGCCAAAATGAATTTATAGGATCACTGTCTATATTTCTTATCCATGTATTTACATTTGGCATCTTATCAATATAAAGTGCTACTTCATACTCTTCCATACTATCAAATTTATGAACATTTTCGTATTTATGTTTTTTAAAATTTTTACTTCTATTATCAGGATTTGGCATATAGTTATTTGATGTAAATATAAAAGTTTCTTCATTATTTACTGTAAAACTGTTTTTATCAAATAACATTTTAAAACTTTGTTTTTTAGAGTTAAGAACCATATCTTTTATTTTTATTAAGATTGCTCGTTTTAATTGATATTTTTTACTCTCAAGTAAATGTAAATCAATATCTTCTCTTTTTTCTAACTTGATAATTATAATAGATATAAACTCTTTAATCTGTTTTGAATCTAATAATTGATGTATCTCTTTATATTCACCTACAATAATATTATAGATTGAATTTGATAGCTTAGCCATAAAGTTAGGATTGTTTGTCTCAATATTGTGTTCATTGATTATCTTAGTCATCTCTTCATTTTCTTCTTCATCAAATAATGATGGATTATTCGTATCTATCTCTTTATTTCTTATCTTTTCATTTTCAATATCAATTATTACTAAATGTTCATTTGTATTTATACTAAATTCATCTATATTTAAAGAGGCATTCTCTATAAGTTCTTTATCTGATATATCAATATAATCTAAAATAGTGCCGTCTTCAAATATAGAAATATCCCCATCATGTTCTATTAAAAGTTTTGGTAATTCTATATCTGTAACTTTGACCAATGAATCATTTTGTTGATTTATCTTTTCAAAAATCACATCTATCTTTTTATGTGTATTTTCAGGTGTTACTGCTTTTAAATCTTTTATAAACTTAGGTCTTTTTGCTTTTGTTGGAATATTTATCATCGATATATTATTTGTTTCAATATTTACACTTATGTAAGGGTCAAGTTTAGATGTAGTAAAATCATCTATATTTATAGTGTCAAGGTGTATTTGTCTATCTTCATAAAGCATATCGCCCCATAAACTACCAATACCATCTACATATTCATTTGTATGATTTGATTTATTTATACTTTGTTTAGCTTCACTCTGTTCAAAACCACTTTTGATAAGTGTTTGTCCTATATCATTTGCTACTTTTTCAAAACTATCTGATGCTACAAATACATAAGCATATCCCAACTCTTTTTTATCTTTTTCTTCAATATATGGCATTCTTAAAACTCTACCAATAAGTTGCTCTATGGCAGTTGATGATTTCATATTTGATACCACACTAAGTACATAAGCAAACGGACAATCCCAACCCTCTTTTAAAGCTTCTACAGTTATGATATATCTTATCTTACAATCTGGACTTAATAAGTTTATACCATCTATCTCTTTTTTATTGTCTGTTTGTATAGCTATCTCATCTTCTTTTATCTTAAACTCTTCTATTAAAATATTTTTGATTTTATCATAGGTTAAAGCTTCATCTCCTCTATTTTCATCGGCTCGTATAAGATTGATAGGTCTTATATATCTTGAAGTATGAATCTCTTCCCTTAAAGCTAATTCTTCTAAATACATTCTTTTTTCTATACCATCTTTTAATATAGCTTTTTTATCATCAATAGTTTTAAGTAATATTGGAAGTTTTATCATACTTTCTTTTTTTAGCTCAGTAGCAGTTACACTAAATAATATATTACTAGCATAGATACTTTTTGCTTTGCTTGTCTTAGTTACTGGTGTAGCAGTAAACTCTAATATAAAAGATGGTTTTAATGCAAGAATATTTTCTAAACTAAGTCCCGTACTAGATTTATGTGCTTCATCAAGTATGATGATAGGTTTATAAAGTTTCATAACATTTTCTAAAGAGTATTTAACATCATAAGATTTCAGTAACTCTTGATAGTTTCCATTTTCATCATAAAATTTTCTACCATCTTTATTGTTAGTTCTAAAACTTTGAATAGTACCTATGATGATAACCAATTCATTATTAGGGTCAAACTTTTGTTTATAGCTTTCTTGGACACTCATTATATTTATATTATCAAAATCTTTATCTAACTGTTGTCTATAAAAATGTCTTTTATCTTTTAGTGCTTCTAGTGTTTGAGTTACTATTTTGTCACTTGGAGCTAACCAAAATATAAGATGATAATCAATATTAAGATATTCGTTGACAAGTATTCGTAAACTTTTTGTAGCTATCAAAGTTTTACCACCACCAGTAGGCACTCTCAAACATACATAAGGATTAGTATAATCATCTACTTCTAAATATTGATTTGATGTAACATCTTTAAATGCTTGTACTGGAGTTGTTGAAAGTGTTTTTTGACAAAAGCTATCTAAAACTTCCAATGATTCTTTTTGGTATTTTTTTAACACTAATTATCCTTTATATCATAAGGGATATATCTTATGATTATATTTTTTTCTTTTAATGTATCGTTTGATACTGTTGATTTGGCTGTATAAATTATAAGTTGTTTATACTCTTTTTTAGTTTTTCTATGTTTGATTAAGAGGTCTTTTAAATCTTTATTTAAAAACTTCTTTTCATAAAAATATATATGCTGATTTTTATATGTTCCTACAAATGGTGCATTTATGGTTTTTTTGTTCACAGGTTTTTTAAACTCTACAAAATAGATATGTTTTGCAATTTGGTCAAATGTTAACTTTGAGTTTAGTTCTCCGAACTCATCAAAAATATTATGACTGAGCTCACAATATTTAAACCCTCCACCTATACCATCTTTAAAAGTTTTAATATCTTTGATACCTGTTACTTTTATAGTGTTTTCTTTAAAAGTCTTTTCTATCTTTGTATAGTTTTGCTTTTCATATTCAACTGTTTTATTTACTTCATAAGAAATTTTATCCATAGTTTCAGGCTTTAAAACTTGTGAGGTCGTAAGCTTTTTTTCATATAAAGTTGTTTTATCTTTTCCTATAAAATCATAACCTTTTATAACTCTTTTTACTCTCTCAGCCGTGATATCTTTCGCATAGTCTAAAGTCTCAATTAAAATAAACTTACGGCTTCCACCATCTTCTTTATTTTGTTCCAATACTGCATGTGCTGTCGTTCCACTTCCTGCAAATGAATCTAAGATAATATCATTTTTTGATGTTATAGAATTTATTATGATTTCAAGTAGTTTTTTTGGTTTTGGATTTTGAAAAATACCCTTTGACAAAATATCAGATAATTGTCCATTTGACTGTCTGGTACTTCCAGCAAATTTGTAACTCCAAAAAGTTGTTAGTTTAATATATTCATCCATATCGCACAGGTAGGTCTTTTTTTGTGGTATTGTATTTTCTTTTTTACCAAAATAAATCATATTATTATATTCTAATTCTTTTAGTTTTGATTTTGAAAACCTTGGATAAGTGCCTTTTGGAGATGTCCATGTTGTATTGTTTTTAAATGTGTATGTATAGATGCCATTTTCTGTTCCACTTTTAGCATTCAGTGGAGTAAGCAAATAGTTTCCTTTTGGATCATTATCATGATTTTTATAAACTTTATTATGCTCGTTTGTTCTTTTTTGTCCTTTTATTTTTGCATTTACTTTATTTTTTGCATAAACTAAGACATATTCATGATTATTTGAAAAATATTTTGCATCATTTTTTATCGTATCTAATCCTTGCCAACAAACTGAAGTAATAAAATTATTTCTACCAAATATTTCATCACAAATCATTCTAAGATGAGTAACCTCTGCATCATCAATACTTATAAAAATAACTCCATCATCTTTTAGTAATTCTCTCAAAAGTTTAAGTCGAGGCCACATCATACAAAGCCATTTGTCACTTCTGCTCAAATCATCTGCATTTACTGTATCGTTTAGCCATTTTTTGATAAGAGGACTATCCATATTGTCGTTATATACCCATGAAGTATTACCAGTATTATATGGTGGGTCTATGTATATCATCTTTACACTACTAGCATAATAAGGCAACAATGACTTCAAAGCCAAAAGATTATCCCCTTTGATAATCATATTTTGGCTATCTATATCGCCTATGCTTTCTTTACACTCTATAGTTTTATATTCGATATTTTTATGATGGTCTTTAACATCATCTTTCCCCATCCAGTCTATGTATGGCATTTTTTACCTTTTTGAATATTTTGAAACATTATATCAATAAATAATTTATTTTAACTCGTTCCCGTCGTCCTGAGACAATCTAAGATATTTGGATTGTCTCTAGTTTGCAGTGATTTTAAACTCTTGCCCTATGCTACAGGGGAGTATTGGGACTCACAGCTCAAAGCCACAGACGACAAGTCCTATGTAGATGACTGGATAGAAAACCACCCAGACGGTGAGATACTAGTCACAGATGAGTTAGCTACCAAGATGGGACTAGATAGCTCAGGTATAGAAAATGCCGATGTTACTATGAGAGTGGAGGATTTTGTAGATGAGCTAATAAAAAGCGACCAAGCCAACTCTCTATCTACATATTTTCCAGTGATTGCTATAGCCTCTGTGGCTATCATAGTCCAAGAGATATACAGACGATACAAGGCAGGAGAGATATCTTATAGCAAGTTCAAACTGCTCGTAGGTATAGCAGTAGGTGAAAAGAGTATCAAGATAGGTGTATTGACGATGCTTCTAGCTATACCCGGTATCAATGTCATAGTAGGAGCTGGACTCGTAGCAGGACTCATATATAGTGCCAGAAAGTTTGCCACAAATAGTCTGTAGATATATGAATATATTTTGACTTTTTGTGGTATCATAAGTTGTATTTAGGTTAATATTTATAGACACGACACAACCTATATCAACTCACACAAGCAGATACAATGTCAAACTTTTTTGTTGTTATTTGGCAGAAGTTACACTATGTATCGTCTCATATACACTATAGGTTATAGTGCCTACAAATACACAAAGCACGGTTATATATAATATTGTCATTTGATATCCTTTAGTTTTTTTATTTTATCAAGAACAGTTTTGTTGAGAAAAACGATCAAAATAGCCACTATCACAATAGAGACTATGTTGAAGATAAGTATAATTTCATCTGATTTTTCAAAGTTGTTTACAAACCAACTAATCAAACCCATGATAGAAGCGACACTAACACCAATCCAAAATTTCAACAAACCTATCTCTTCTTTTTCTTTATCTATTTTTGCCATATTGTATTATATCATAAAAAACTTAAAAAACTATTGAAATGATTTTTATCTCGTTCCCAAGCTCTTTGCTTGCGAGAATGCATACTTGAGAAACAAGCAAGATAGAAGCGGTGCATGTTGTGTTGGTATTACATCTGCTATACCCGGTATCAATGTAGTTGTAGGAGCAGAACTTGTAGCAGGACTCATATATAGTGCCAGAAAGTTTGCCACAGATAACCTGTAGATATGTTGATATATTTTGACTTTTTGTGGTATCAAAAGTTGTGTTTATATATTTTGGATATAATATACAAAATTTATTTTAAGGCTGTAGGTGAATTATAATTTTCAATGGGATTCAAACAAAGCAAAAGCAAATATCCTAAAAATAAAATAAGTTTCGAAGATGCTGTATCGGTATTTAAAGATGCAGATGCCATCTCTATTTTTGACGACAAACATAGCTCAAAAGAAGATAGATGGGTCACTATAGGGTTAGACACAAACACAAGAACACTTGTAGTGGTGCATACATTTGTCACGATGGGGCTAGACGACTGCAATATCAGGGTCATTAGTGCAAGACGAGCAACAAAACTAGCTGAGGCGGTTTTTGTTTGCAAAAAAGTTTCTGTGAAAACAAGAGCAAACAATATATCAGAAAGGTTAAATATGAAAGAGCAATACGATTTTTCAAATGGTGTTAGAGGTAAGTTTTATCGACAAGATGCGCAGTTTCATCTGCCAGTTTATCTCGAACCAGAGGTTGAGAGTTTTTTTATACAATTGGCAAAAAAACAAAAAATAGGCTTGACACAAATAGTCAATAATCTACTGCACAAAGACAAAGAACTGATAGAACTATCAACAGCACAAGTTAAATAAACACCAAAGTCATAACACCCCAAAATATTAAGACAGCATACCAGTAGGCCAAAAACATAATGGAGGAATACACAAATGAACAATGTAGAACAATACTTTGATAACCAAAAACAAAACAAAGAATTTATCGTAAGTTACAATGCAATATCAGAACAGGTTGATATTGAGTTGGAACTAGAAAGAGTCAAAAAACATATAGAAGAAGACTACTCCAAAAATATAATTTTAGATGAGTTGTCGAAAATACAAAACTATCTGTACCAAGCCACATGGGCACCACAAGCTATAGCCCCATCATAAGTTGTATTTAGGCAAATACATATAAGCAAAACACAACCTATATCTACTCACACAAGCAGATAAAATCGTCATAAAACTTAAGATATTTATCGTCCATTTTTATAATAATCCATCAGCCACTTAGTAGCCCTGTGTATATCATCTGTGTCATAATAGTCTATCATCATACGGTTAAACTCCAGTTTGTCGATAGCTTTTATATTCAATATAGGATAACCACTATCTAATAGTCTGCCGTTCATCATCAGTCTGGCTGTTCGTTTGTTGCCATCAAAAAAGTATTAAGTTTTACAATTTAGCAAAAAGTTGTGAAATGCTCTTGCTACGGGGTGCTTTATGTTTCGTAGAGTTTGTCTATTTGTTGTCTATATATCATCGAGTTTGTCATACGATGGAGGCAAAAACTCTGTGCCGCCTATACGGACATTTGACTGCCTAAACTTACCCCAAGTTAGAGCTTCCTCTTTGGCTACTTCTTTGTGTAGCATACAAATTGTGTTTTTGTTATCGTCAAAGCTATATTTGTCCAACAACTCAAAAAGTAGCTTCATACTTCTATTTTGATTCAAAATCATATTTTCATCGCTTAGTTTATGTCCGCCTACGGTTATACCCTCCAATAGTGTTTGAACTTCTGAGTAGATCATAGCATTGCCCTCAAGTGCCGATGTATTATATACATAATCCACCGTGTCTTTTTTTGCCATAGCTATATATAGTTTTCTATTTGGTTTGATCATAGTTGTCTCACTCGTGCTATCGCTTGGGCGAATAGATCCGCCATCGCTCCCTAACTCGTGTTCGCCCCGTGGGCTCATGTTTTGTCTGTCCTAGTTCCCATGCTATATATCCATAGTCAAAAGTCATCGTATATTTGACACTATCGTATCGCCCATCTGTGTAGTAGTTAAGATATATTTGGCATCAAAGGCTCCTATATCTTTGGTTCTGTTGCCGTCTTTTAAAGTTTGTTTGATAGCCTCATCTATACTATCGGCTAACTTTGGCAAACCCAAACTATATCGCAGCATCATAGATGCACTTGCAATGGTGGCAATTGGGTTGGCAACTCCAAGTCCAGCTATATCAGGTGCAGAGCCGTGTATAGGCTCATATACTGCCGTTTTCTCTCCAGTGGAAGCTGATGGTAGCAAACCTATAGAACCGCATAGCATACTAGCTTCATCGCTCAATATATCGCCAAAGATATTGCCAGTGAGTATCACATCAAACTGTCGTGGGTTTGCTACAAGTTGCATAGCACAGTTATCCACATACATATGCGACAACTCCACATCGCTATATTGTTTTGATACCTCTGTGACCGTATCTCGCCATAGTTGAGACACATCAAGCACATTTGCTTTGTCCACCGAACACAACTTTTTGTCTCTTTTTTGAGCTAACTTAAATGCCACATGCGATATTCGCTCTATCTCGGTCTTGGTATAGACCATGGTATTCCAGCCTTTTGTAGCAGTTTTGCCTTTGGGTTCACCAAAATATATGCCACCTATAAGCTCTCGCACAACCATTATATCCACACCTTTGATGACTTGTGGCTTCAAACTACTGGCATCGATAAGCTCATCATACACCACAGCTGGTCGTAAGTTCGCAAACACTTCTAAAGCTTTTCTAAACCGTAGCAAACCACTCTCTGGTCGTAGCTCTCGTGGCAGGTCATCCCACTTTTGCCCACCAATAGCTCCAAACAAACAAGCATCGCTTTGAAGCACACCGTCTATAGTTTCTTGTGGTAGTGGGTCACCTGTAGTATCATATGCTACTCCACCCATGAGATACTGGCTAAAATCAAACTCCACATCGTATATGCTGCCCACCTTTTGCAACACCTTGATAGCTTCGTTTATTATCTCTACCCCTATACCATCGCCTTTGATGATAGATATGTTGAACTTTTGTTTCATCTGTTGCCTTTTTTATCGTTTATCATTTTCATAGCCATATTTAAGTCCTCTTTTGTATCTATGCCAAAACTTTGAGAGTTTACTTCTATCATAGATATTTTGTATCCAGCTTCAATAACACGAAGTTGTTCTAACTTTTCTATGTGTTCCAGCTTACTATGTTTTAAACTACAAAAAGTTTTAAGCGATGCTACAGTGAAACCATATATACCAAGATGTCCTTTATAATCGGTATGACTATAATGGTCCTTGTGGTGTGGTATTTTTGAACGACTGAAATATATAGCATGGCTATTTTCATCGAGCACCACTTTAACATGGTTTGGGTCATCGGCTATCTCACTTGAGACAGATTTATAACAACTTGAAAGCAAAACACCATTTTTGCCTACAAACTTTTTTGTATTCTGTAAAACTTTTTTGACTACTTCAGGCTCTATAAATGGCTCGTCTGCTTGCACATTTAGAACTATTTCATGATCTTTAAGACCCAGCATATCTACTGCTTCGTTTATCCTATCGGTGCCACTTTTGTGAGCGCTACTTGTAAACACCGCTTTAAACCCGTGCCTGTTTGCGAGCTTGACTACCTCTTGGCTATCTGTGGCTATTATTACTTGGTCTATATCTTTGACACGATTTGCAGTTGCTATGATCATAGGCACTCCAAATATATCTACGAGAATTTTATTTTCAAATCTGCTTGAGTTTAGTCTTCCTGGTACTATGATCATATTTGTCCTTTTGTGTATTGTATATAATTATACTTAAGGGCACCTCAAAAAAACATTTTAAAACAAAAATATTTTTGTGTAGTTTAAAAGTCGACTGCTGACTATATTTGCTGTGATGATTTACATATATCTTGCAGTCTTTAAATAGGCAAGATTTGTTTTAAGTTTTATAAGATACAATGATACAAAAGATTTTAAAAGCAAGAGGATATTTTAGTTATGTCAATATTTTTATCAAATAACATAATAGCACTTTTTTTTATACAGACGATATTGTTGTTGTTTGCAACTTATAGTTTATACATCTCTATAGATATCATACGATATTGGGATTTTGGCAAAAGCACGACCACCCAATATAGTTTGGAAAAAAAGAACTATCTTGTAGCTACAATTATATTTTTTGTAGTAGTAGTCAAAATAGTTTTGTTTTTATTTTTTATAAACTCTCTTGATGGTTTGTCGGTAATAGTTCCCGGTGCCATGTGTGCAGCTGGCATAGTCAATGCAAATGAATACGGAACTATTCTTTTGATTTTCAAGCTTTTTACCTTGTTTGGTTTTGGTATATGGATAGTATTGAACAAGTTAGATATTCAAGCATTGGATTATCCATATCTTATCAAAAAATACTATTTGTTTGTGTTGTTGTTTGTGTTTATTTGTCTGGAGTTTATAGTTGAGATATTGTATTTTACAAATATATCAATACAACAACCAGTGCTTTGTTGTAGTGCGGTGTTTGTCGATGAACATAGTGTATCATCTATTTTTGATATAGAAAATATTTTGCTTCTGTTTTATATCTGTTATGTTGTTTTGCTTGTGTCAAACATAGTTAAAAATAGTTTGGTTAGTTTTTTAGGAGGCTTGCTTTTTTTGGTTTTGTCTTATTTTAGTGTCACATATTTTTTTGGCACTTATATATATGAGCTTCCAACTCACAAATGTCCGTTTTGTATGCTACAAAAAGAGTATTTTTATATAGGATATGTTTTGTGGATGAGTCTGTTTTTGGGTGTATTTTTTAGTATTAGTCCTTATATCATAAAACTATTGACAAAAAAAGAGCTTGTCTTTGGTTATAAACTTGCTGCTATTTTCAACACTATTTTTGTGCTGTTGTGTAGTTATTTTGTCGTTGAGTTTTACATCAGAAATGGAGTTTTTTTATAGAAACAGCTAATCAAAAATTAAAAAATTAATTTAAGGGCACCTCTAAAAACCTCTATAGCTCATAGAAGGAGCAGTTTTTCGCAGAAAGTTTTTGCAAAGCAAAATCGCCACGGCTACTTTTGATGAATAAAAGTTCATAAAAATTTCACAGAAAGTTTTTCGCTATGCGAAAATCGCCACGGCTACTTTTGAAGGACTAACTGGTTAATTCAAGAATTTATATGGACTTTTTTCGCGAAAACTTCCCTTCCCTGCGGGCTTTGCTTGCTTTTCCTTGTTCTTGAGTTTTTGCTTTTGAATTAACCCGTTAGTCCTTCAAGCAGAAACTCAAGAACAAGGAAAAGCAACCTAAAGCTATGAGCATAGAGGTTTTTAGAGGTGCCCTTAAGATAATTTTAAGAATAATTAGATATATTCAAAGACTTAGAGATTTATAATTTACACTCTAAAACAAAGGAAAGAAATGTTAAATAGATATATATTATCAATAGTGCTTATATTAGGCTTAAGTGAAGCAGCAATGTTTCAAACAGTGTCGCCAAAAAAAGCGACCATGACACAAACAGGCAAAGCAAAAAATTATTGTCCAAACTGTGGTATGCATTTGGGTAAGTTTTACAAGACAAACCATGTGCACAAAGATCACCAATACTGCTCTATGCATTGTTTAGTTGAGAACAACAAAGATAGCTTGCCAGCAGACGCAAAAGTCGTAGATACAAATAGTTTGAAGTTTATAGATGCCACAAAAGCTTTCTATGTAGTAGGTAGCAAGAAAAAAGGCACCATGACCATGAACAGCAAATATGCTTTTGCTTCAAAAGATAAAGCAAAAAAGTTTCAAGCCAAAAATGGCGGTGAGATTAAAACTTTTAAAGAAGCTTATGAAATAGCCAGAGGTGACTTCAAAAAAGATATGAAAATGATAGGCAAAAAACGTAGCAAAAAAGTCTATAAAATGGGCAAGAAAATGTATAACAAAAAATGTCAAAAAGATAAAATAGATGTCAAAAGTTTTGACAAAATATCATCACTAAAAGCACATATCAAAGACAACAAACTTTGTGGCAAAAAAATCAAAGACAAACAACTTCAAGCTATCTGTGTATATCTATGGGATGTAGAAAAACTTGGCATAACTATGGCAAATAAAAAAGCTATTCTGGTGCCAAAAGATGCAAAATGCCCTGTATGTGGTATGTTTGTAGCAAAATACCCTAAGTGGGTAGCTACCGTAACTCACGGCAAACATATGCACTATTTTGATGGTGTAAAAGATATGATGAAGTTTATATTTAGTCAAAATCAAAAATTTACAAATATAAAAGTGACTGATTATTTTACGACTTCTGGAATGAAAGCAAAAAAAGCATTTTATGTAGTTGGCTCAACTGTTTATGGTCCTATGGGACATGAGCTTATACCATTTTCAAATATGGCTCAAGCGCAAGAGTTCAAAAAAAATCGCAACGGCACTAAAATCGTGCGATTTGAAGATATCACGAAGGAGCTTGTACTCTCTTTGGATAAATAGTCGTGTCTAAAATTTTGATAACTATTGTAGCGATATTAATAATAGTGTTTATATTTATCTCTATATCAAGTTCTCAAAATATGACTGTGGTCAAGACAGATAATTATAGCAAAAAACCTATATCTATAGTTCTTGGTAAGTTTCAAGATAGTGATTGTGGTATGGTCATAGATAGTTTGGCATATGCTTCACAAGTAGTATCAAACGATGGAAAAACATGGTTCTTTCATGACCACGGGGGCATGGTGCATTGGATTAGCGATAAAGCATTTAAAGACACGGCATATATATATGTGATGTCAAAAGATACAAAAAGATGGATAAGCGGCAGAACTGCTTGGTATAGCAGGACCGATACCACCCCTATGCTTTATGGGTTTGGTGCTTATGAAAACAAAAAGCAAAACTTGATTGATTTTGAGACTATGTCTTTGTATATGCTTCGTGGTGAAACTATGGCGAATGCCAAATATAGACAAATATTATTAAAAAAGGCAAAATAACTTGTGCAAACAATTGATATAATCTCAATAGCAACGATAGCTTTCTTGGGTTCATTTGGTCACTGCGTTGGTATGTGCGGCGGTATAGTCGTGGCATATTCAAGCACCAAAATTCAATCAAGCTGGACAAATACTCACCAAAGTTTTGCGCATATTTTATATTCTTTTGGTAGAATTACCACCTATATAATTTTAGGCGCATTGTTTGGGTATTTGGGAGGAGTTGCTACTTTTTCACACACAGCCAATGGCATATTGTGGCTTATCGTTGGTGTGGTTATGATTTTAACTGGGTTTTCATTGTTGGGTAAGATTAAATTTCTCGTTTTGATAGAGCACTCTTTTTTAAATTCGGCTTGGTATAAAGAGAGTTTTAAAGCACTGCTTCAAAACCAAACTTTTTTTAGTTTTTTTATGCTTGGTTTATTAAATGGCTTGTTGCCTTGTGGGCTTGTGTATTTTTTCGCTATCGCAGCTGCTAGCACGGCTGACCCGCTATATGGAGCACTTGTCATGGCTGTATTTGGACTAAGCACAATACCGGCACTTTTTTCGTTGGGGTTTTTTGTAGGGTTATTCAAACAAACAAAAATAAGAGATACTATGATAAAACTTTCGGCCATATCTGTGATATTGTATGGGTGCTATACTATATACAACGGTTATGATTATGTTGTAAGTAGCGATAGAACATTGTTGCAGTGTCATTGATATATGATAAAGTTATGAAAGATACAGAGGATAAAATGATGAAAAGAACAACAGCGGCTATAATACTATGTGTATTTATATTATTTTTAGGCTGTGAAAAAAAGATAGAAAAAGGTTTGCACGAAGTCCACTGGGATAGAGATATGTGCGAGTTATGCAAGATGGTAGTAAGCGATAGAAAGCACACAGTTCAAGCTGTGAATCCACAAAACGGCAAAAGTTATATGTTCGATGATATCGGTTGCACTGTTTTATGGTTTGAAGAGGAAAAAATATCATGGAAACATAAAGCAAACATATTTATCACCGATAGAAAAAGTGGTGAATTTATAGATGCTAGAAAAGCACACTATGATACAAATAGCAGAACTCCTATGGATTTTGGATTTGCTGCTTATAAAAATGAAGATGATTTAAAAGGAAAAGAGATGATAAACTACGAAGAGGTATATTTGAGAATTTTAAGAGGTGAGACTATGCAAAATACACAAATAAAAAAGGCTAATCCATGAAAAATTTAGGTCTCATTGCATATCTTGATCTCAAAGAATCAATAAGAGCAAAATGGTTTATAGTATATTCGGTGGTATTTGGTGGGCTTATTGCTATATTTTTTATTTCTGGGGTCACTCAATCTCAAGTTATGGGATTTAGTGGATTGAGCAGGTTGCTGCTTATGTATATACAAATAACAATTGTAATACTTCCTATATTTATACTTATAACAACCGTTCGGTCAATATCAAGCGACAGAGATAATAATATTTTGGAATATATGCTTAGTTTTCCCATATCACTTAGACAATACTATTGGGGTAAAATAATAGGCAGATTTATAACTGTGTTTTTGCCTGTATTTATGGCTATGTTTATCGCTATAATCTTTGGTGTCATCAAAGGTGTTTCTGTGCCTTGGGATGTGTTTGTGTTATATTCGGGTTTATTGTTTTCTATGAGTAGTGCATTTTTAGGAATTGCGTTTTTCATATCTTCGTTTGTAAAATCAAGCGAAGTGGCATTGGGAATGGCATTTTTCATATGGGTACTTTTGTTAAGTTTCATTGATATAGCTTTGATATCTTTGATGCTATCAAATAGATTTAACGAAGAGTTGATAATAACAATAGCACTACTAAATCCTATGGAGATATTTAGAGTAGCAGCTATATCGCTTTTTGACCCATCTTTAACCGTGATGGGTCCTGTGGCATTTTACATACTTGACAATATATCACAAGCATTGTTTGTGTTTTTGTCTATCGTATATCCTATGTTGTTGGGTGTTTTGTTTGCAGTTTTTGGTTTTGTTGTATTTAAGAAAAAGGATTTAGTATGAAAAAATATTTATTGGTTTTTAGTTTGTTTGTTTTTATAGATATAGGTGCTTTGCCTATTCCACATAAACCATATGTGATGGATTTCAATAAAAAAACTATCTGTTTGGTGCGAAAAATACCTGTCTATAAAGCTCCTAAATGGGTGGGCAAAATAGAGCTAATCAACGGCAAAAAACTGTTTTTTAGCAGTCCTAAATCTATGTTTGAGTTCTATTTTCAGCCCGGAAAATGGTTTGAAGTAGGAGTGAAAAAAGAGGCTGATTTTAAAGATATTTTAGTGACTAACTATAGCAACTTAAAACCTATAGATGCTAAAAAGGCATTTTATGTATATGGTAGTCGTGCTATATCGCCAACTGGCGATGATCTTGTTCCGTTTGAAAATAAAGAGCAGGCAAAAAAATTTGCCAGTTCTTATAGTGGCAAAAGAGTATTAAAGTTCAAAGAGATAAAACCATCACTAATACGACTTATAAATGGTAGAATATAAAACATTTTAAAACATAAATACCATAACACTATTTGAAGTATTGTTAGAGGTGCCCTAAAGTATATTTAGATAATATATCAAAAAAGGATGTATATGAATATAGCAAACAATATAACAGAGCTTATAGGCAACACACCAATAATCAAACTAAAAAATGGCATATATGCTAAGTGCGAGTTTCTAAACCCAACCAGTAGCGTGAAAGATAGAATTGGTTTAGGTATGATAAACAAAGCTATAAAAGATGGTTTGATAAAAGATGGCACAACAATAATAGAGCCTACAAGTGGCAATACAGGTATAGCCTTGGCATCTATTTGTGCAAGTTTTGGGTTTGATTTGACACTATGTATGCCAGAAAGTATGAGTCATGAAAGAAGAGCGCTTTTAAAAGCATTGGGGGCTAATCTGGTGTTAACACAGGCAAAACTTGGTATGAACGGTTCTGTGCAAAAAGCATACGAACTTCAAAAACAAACTAAAAATAGTATAATTCTTCAGCAGTTTCAAAATTCCGCCAATCCTCTTTCACACATAAACACAACAGCAGTTGAGATACTAAAAGATATGGACAACAATATTGATATCTTTGTAGCAGGAGTTGGAACTGGTGGCACCATAAGTGGTGTAGGAAAAATACTCAAAGAAAATATAAAAGATGTGCAAATAGTAGCAGTAGAGCCAAAAAATAGCGCAGTTATATCAGGAGACAAACCAAACCCACACAAAATACAAGGTATTGGGGCTGGGTTTATACCGAAAAATTATGACAATAACATAGCAAATATGATTATGAAAATAGATGATGACGAAGCGATTGATATGGCAAAAACATTAGCCAAGCAAGAGGGTTTGATAGTAGGTATATCAGCAGGAGCAAATGTAGCAGCAAGTTTGAAACTGAAAAATAAACACCCGGACAAAATCATACTAACGGTGCTTTGTGATACAGGTGAGCGATACTTAAACCAAGGACTTTACGAATGATAAAATCATATCAAAACAAAAAAACTCCATGCTGCCGCGATAGTAGGCCTAATAAATTTGACGAGCCTATACAAAACAAGTGTCATACATTTAGATAATTTGACAATAAGATTTGAAAAAAAAATTCTCAACAAAACAGCAACATAAAGTTTTTTTTAAAACTTTTGGCTGCAGAACAAATATCGTAGATACCGGAATTATGAAAACAAACATCAAAGACTTCCATATAGTAAATGACGAAAAAAGTGCCGATATAGTTGTGATAAACTCATGCACAGTTACAAATGGGGCAGATACCAATGTGAGAACTTATATCAATAAAATAAACAAACTTGATAATTGTCCTAAAATTGTTTTAACTGGATGCGCTAGTTTAACACAAGGCAAAACTTTGTTTGAAAATGACAAAATAGACAAGCTTTTTACGCCAAACCACAAAGAAAATATCAACAATATATTATCAAATAAAACAAACATATATACAAGCAAAGATTTTAGCCACATAGACAACACAATTATAGATGATTTTCAAGATAAAACAAAAGCATTTGTCAAGATACAAGAGGGTTGTGATTTTAGCTGCAGTTATTGTATAATACCACAAGTTCGTGGAAAATCTCGAAGTTATGAGCCATCTTTTATACTGAAACAAATAAAAGTTTTGACAGACAAAGGCTTTAGTGAGTTTGTTTTAACTGGCACAAATATCGGCTCATATGGGCAAAAAGACAAAAATAGTCTCACAAAACTACTAAAACAGATACATAAAATACAAGGTGTCAAAAGAGTTAGGTTTGGCAGTATTGAACCATCGCAAATAACTGATGAGTTTAAAGAGATATTAGATGAACCATGGATAGCCAAACACCTACATATTGCTTTACAACACACAAGCAAAACTATGCTAAAAATTATGAATAGAAAAAATAATTTGAAAAATGATATAAAACTTTTTGAATTTCTAAGTCAAAAAGGATTTGCTCTTGGAACTGATTTTATAGTAGGGCACCCAGGTGAAACAGATAAAATTTGGCTTGAAGCAAAAGCAAATTTCAATATTTTGCCTTTGACACATATGCACTGCTTTAGATATAGTCCGAGACAAAACACAAAAAGTGCCGAACTTAGAATCAATGTAGATGGCAAAAAAGCCAAACAAAGATTATATGAACTAAACGAAATAATAAACAATAATAATTATAAATTTAGACAACAAAAACAACCACTAAAAGTGCACATAGAGCAAAAAGGGGGCGAATTTTATGAAGGCTTTGACCAGTATTACAATAAATTTATGATAAAATCCAAACAAAATATATCTAAAAATTGGATAAACACGACTACTTACGAAGTGAAACGAGACTACAATTTAGGCTCTTAAGCGAGCTTTATTGGTATATAGCATACCACAAACGATACAAAAAAAATATTTTAATATATCACCTTCATAAGATACAGACCATTTGGCGGGCAAACTTTTAGTGGAAGCTTTATTGTTTTGTTTAAACTTGCTTTTAGCTCATTTATATTTCTCTTTTGACTTGAGATATCAAACAAGAATTGAACCATTGAACGAACTTGTCCTCTCAAAAAACTTCTACCTACAAACTTAAATATATAATAATCTTTGTATTTATAGAACTTTGCTTCATATATCTCACGGGTTGTTTTATTTGTTGGTTTTTTGCAAAAATACCCAAAATCAAATACTCCCTCAAACTGCTTGATAGCTTTTGATACAGCTTTTGTGTCTAAATTGGGTTCAAAATGTGTGTATGCATTTTCAAATACATTTGGTTTGGTTTTTTTGACAATATATCTATAAACTCTTTTTGTGGCATGATATCTTGAGTGAAATGTATCATCTACTTTTTTGATTGTTTTTATATCTATATATGGTGGAAGCATTCTACACATAGACACGAAAAGTGAGTTCAAATCACTCCAAAAAGCTGGTAGTTTTATATTTGCAACCTGTCTTGTAGCATGCACGCCTTTGTCTGTCCTGCCGCTTAATATAAATGTAGACGAGATATTTAATTTTTTCAATACCCTTATAAACTCGTTTGCTACTGCTTTTTTGTTTTTTTGTTTTTGACTGCCAAAGAATTTGCTGCCATCATAAGCGAAAACAATTTTGATATTCAATATCTTGACTTTATTTTTTTTATATATAAAAAATATGACAACAAAAACCAAAATATTGGCACAACTGCTATAGTCGCAAATGGGTAGTATTTTGATATATGATAATATGACAACACATAAGATATGAATACTCCAAAACCATACATAGATGCCCTATTGCTCTCAAATCGAGGATTAAAATAACCAAATATCAACAAAAAGAACAGTAAGCTTATAGGCATAAACGCTTCACATATACCCAAAGCAAAATTCCAAGCATCGCCGCTGTTAGTTTGTATTTTATTCCAATATTCATCAAAGTTCCTAAAACTGCTGTGTTTAATATCTTTTTGCTGGTTAAGCATAGAGAGTTTTTCAAACTTTAAGCTATCTTGTGTTTTATTTTTAATATCTGTAAAATAACCAAAACCATCGTATAAATTTAGTTTGATACTGCCAGACATATTTTCTATGTTTGCTTTTTTTGCTATGAGCATTATACTTTTGTCGCCTGTTTTTTCAAATAATTTTATATTCATCAAGGTTTGATCTTTTTTATTTTCTATAAACACCATTTTGTTTCCAAACTTTTGTCCAAACTGCGACACTTTGATGCTAAGCACTGTTTCCAATTGCTTTTTTTTAATAAACTGCTTGCTCAAAAAGGTAGCCTTGGGCACGATTATTTGCGACAAAACTATAAGTATAAACGAAAGCATAAGCGCATATGGCACAAATACTTTCAATACGGCTGCCGGTTTGAGACCAATAGTAGATAACACAAGCAGCTCATACATAGATGTGAGATTTGACAACCCCGCTATAGCTCCTATGAAAAATGACACAGGCAATACAAGATATATAATTCGTGGCACTGTATAACTATATAGAAGTCCAAGTTCAAAAAAACTTATATCAAATATAGCTGTAAGCGTGGCGATTTTGATAAGATTTACCAATGATACTATACTAAAAAGCACGATAAATATAGGAAAAAAACTATTTGAAAAACTGCTTAAGATATATTTTTTGAGTATCATAACAAACCATTCCACATATATGTCAAAAATAACCCTAAACTCAAATATGGTATAAAAGGTATTTGTGGTTGATTTTTTAAAGTTCCTACAATAGATGGTATCAAAGCTACCAATGTGCCTATAGTTATAGCAACGATTCCAAGTCCAACTCCAAGCACGCCACCGATGATAGCAAATACCGGTATATCTCCCTCGCCCATGGCTTTGGCACTTTTTAGCTCGCTATTTTTTGTGATTTTGTATTTGATGTTTTGTATATAAAATGTCACAAATATCTCAAGCAAAAATCCCCCACCAGCAAAACTAAGAGCTTCGACATAATAAAAATTTGGCAAAAAAAATGCTACAATTAAAACAACAATCAATAGATAATCAGGCACTGCTTTGTGATTTATATCAATAACGCTTAAAATTATAAGCAACCAAAACAAAACAACAAAACTCAAAAACTCAAAAGTTAAGCCCAATTTTATATACAAAAACACAAACACCAAACCACACAGCAACTCAACTAAAAAATAGCTTATAGATATGCTTTTTTTGCATTTACTACAAGTGGCTTTTAGCCATATATATGACAATAACGGGATATTTTCATACCAACTTATAGTGCTTTTACAGTTAGGGCATATCGATCTTGTTGGATTAAAACATGATATATTGTTTGGCAGTCTGTGTATCAGCATATTTGCAAACGAACCAAATATCAAGCCAATTAGAAAAAAGCTAATCTCCACCATATCTCCTGTGTTTTTCTTTGAACTTTGTTATCATATCGTCCAGTTCGCTTGTCGTAAAATCTGGCCACATAGTATCACTAAAAAATATTTCAGCATATGATATTTGCCACAATAAAAAGTTTGAAACTCTATGTTCTCCACCTGTTCGTATGAGCATATCTATATCTGGTAAATCTTTTGTGTCTAAAAATTTTGCAAATATTTTTTCATTTATATTTTGTTTGTCTTTAAGTTTTTTTATAGCGCGGATTATCTCATCTTTTGCACCATAATTTAAAGCTAATACTTGCGTCATACCATCGCAGTGATATGTTTTTTCTTTGGTTGTTTTTATCAAGTTTTGTAGTTTTTTAGGAAATATTGAGATATCCCCAATAGTATCGAATTTGATATTGTTTTGTATATATAAATTTAACTCTTGCTTGAGATATTTTTCAAGCAGTTTTAATAAAAATTCTACTTCCAATTTAGGTCTTGTCCAGTTTTCAGTAGAAAATGCATACAATGTCAGATACTTGATACCAATTTTTCTACAATGCTTTAACACAAATCTAACATTTTGTGCGCCTTTTTGGTGCCCGAAGGTTCGCTGTTTTTGTTTGTTTTTTGCCCACCTACCATTTCCATCCATAATTATAGCTATATGTGGAGTATTATTCACTAATCGAAGCCTGTAAAAAAGACAGAATATCAAGAGACAGGTTTAGCTTGTCATTTGTAGGCAGCTTAATTGTTTTGCCACTTGTTGTAAATATCTCTATCGTGTTTGTTTCTTGATTTAGGTTGTTTTTGTCTAATATATTCAAACAAACTGCCGACAAATTTTTATTTTGTAGCATATTTTTCGCTTGTGATACCGCACTATTTTTATCAAACTCTGCTTTAAATCCAATTGTATGTATGCCATCTTTGTTTAGATTTTTTAGTATATCAATATTTTTTTCGAGCTCTATATTCCAAATTTTGTCTATGTTTTGTTTTTTAATTTTGCCTTGTTGTGGGTATTTTGGTGAAAAATCACTGACAGCAGATATGGAAAAAAAATATGGTGTTTTTTTGATATTTCTACCTTCGCTTACAAGAGTTGGTTTTGTAACCACTCCTTTTTTCGCTACTTTGATACAATCTACTACATATTCGTTCATCTGGCGAGTATTTTCTACTTCTATTTGGTGAATATCGTTTATGTGTAGTTTTTGTGATAGTTTGCCATGCACCAAACAAACATCTGCCCCCATATAATACAAAGCCGTAGCCATAGAGTTCGCCATCTTGCCACTACTGAAATTTGATATATATCGCATATCATCAATTCGCTCAATCGTAGCGCCACCAGATACCACAACTTTGCGATGTTTGAAATAATCATTTGATAAAATAACCCGAACTGTTTTATGGTATATAGCTTCAATATCTGCCATAGCCCCTGCTCCCACATCGCCGCAGGCTAACTCTTTTACTACTGGGTTGATTATATCGTATCCACAAACTTGCAGCATCTTTAGATTTGCTTTGGTTATATGATTGTCTAACATCTTTGTATTTGCTGACGGACATATAATCTTCTCACCGTCATATGCCAACAATGTTTGAAGCAGTATATTATTGGCCATACCATTGGCAAGAGAATTTATGGTGTTTGCGGTTGCTGGTGCGATTATTGCTATGTTCGCCCATTTTGCCATACTTATGTGGTTGTTGGCATTAATTTCACTCCAGTTTTCACTCTCGTCACAAAGCACAATATTTTTTGATATTGTCTCAAAAGTCAATGGCCCTATAAATCTTTTTGCTGAAGCTGACATGATTACTTTGACATTTGCGCCTGCTTTTATGTATAATCGTATCAGTTCGATAGATTTATATATAGCTATACTTCCTGTGACAAACAAAGCGATATTTTTATTTTTTAACAACATAAAACTATTATACCAAATATAGTTTAAACTCAAAATGATATAATAATCAAAAAGGCACGACATGGGCAAAAAAACAGCGATAGTGAAAATGGAAGAACAGTATATAAGGATAAGTATAATCTATGATGACAAAAATGAAAGAGGTTATATAAGTGGAAAAATAGGTGAAGCAGAGCAAGAGCTCAAACTTTTTCCTGATGTTTTACATAAGGATACTAGTAGGACATCAAGTTCATTTAGTATTGAGTTTGGCGGGTGTGAGCATACCGGCTCAAGAGAGCCCGGTAGATTTATCAAACTATTATTAGAAAAACTTGATATAAAAGAGTGTGAAAACTGTTAAAGACAACTCTAAAAAAAGATAAAGATATTTATTTGCACCTCTAAATAAAGCCTGGCAGACCATAATTTTTATTTTTTTGTGATAAAATTACAAAAAAGGATTGCCATGAAAAGAGTTTTTGAAAAATTAAATAAAAAGATGCTTATTGGTGCTGTTTTGTTGTTTTATACTATTAGTTTAAACGCAAACGATGATATAGATGGTGTATTTGGCAAGTTTAGTATAGATCATAATTGGAAAACTATATCACACAAAAGTGTCCATAATCCTGTAGTGCTTTTGACTCCGCCTACATACAAAGAAACAGATCCTGTCATAACAAGGCTGAAAAATATATCAAGTCATGGAGTAGATACTCAGTTTTCTGTGAAGCTTCAAGAATTTCGATATCAAAATCTAAGATACGACAATGGCGCTAACGTAAAGAGGATTTAAGCTATATGGTTTTACCAAAAGGAGTTCATCATATAAATAACGATGTATGGGAAGTTGGAACATTTAACAGAGGAGGACAAGAGTCTGCATATTCTATGCCATATTGGCAAAAAACCTATTTTCGTCACAACTCAAACATAACCCCAAAGTTATTTTTAACAATCCAAACAAACAATGACTCGGAGCCTGTAATTATACGAGTAAATGATTTGAACTCAAGGTCATTTACCACAGGATTATTTGAACAAGAATCCAACTGGAGAGCAGGTGGTGCTAACTATACGCCTCAATACAGAGGTCATGCAGTTGAGATAATTGGTTATCTTGCTATTTTTTCAGATACAAAAAATACTATCAAAACTATCAAAACAAAAAATCCATTTCCGTTAAGCTACAAAATAGGCGATGTAACAATACCAAAAAACGACAATGGCATAAGTCAAAAAGATGGCATAATAATTCAAGAGGATACATCTCGAGATACAGAACAAGTGCATGCTGATAATTTAGTGCATTATCTTGATATAATTAATAGCCGTTTTGTTACAAATGTTGATAGAAGAGGTTTGGATACTTTTGCTTTAAGACTTGACAGTGTGCGTGCAAGGACAAGATCTTCAACAGATATCTTAAGTGTTGATTATTGGAATGTATTATTGGATATCGGTATAGATTTGAAATGGGAATTAAACATACCTATATCAATACAAGGTCATGAAGCGATAGCAGCAGTAGACAAACTTAGCGATATGAGGATTGCTGGCGACAATATGCTACCTAATAGCACTTTAAATATAACATTGTGGCAAAAAGTTTTAGCGGCCGCACAAATGAATATAAATATAACCAATGGTATCTGGCGCAATAGACCTGGCTACGCAGATGGTGTAAATACCCTTCATGATGAACTTTCTTATGCCATAGCATTGTTGCCTGAAGATGGCCAACTACCAAATTATACAAATGAATACAATAGCACATACAATACGTTTAGGAGAGATAAAGATTTAGTAGATTGGTTAAATAAAATAAAGTCTATATATAAAAGCAATAGAGGATATTGGAGCACTATCCATAAGATAAGAAACTTTTCAGAGCTTATTTTATTTCTCAATGAAGCAGGTGAAGGTATAGATGAGATGCTTAAAAATCCAATTTATGGTGGCAACGGAGCCTTAACTATCGCTATGTATTATGCCGAGGGTTTAGATGACAAAACAAAAGCTGCTTTGATGGAATGGACAGCATCGCCTGAAAAATTCACTGCCATGCCTATATTTCCAGATAGCATAGAGCAATTGGGTGGTGATTTTAGCGAACCTTCTATACAAAGATGCCATACGAGAAAGATACACATTAATTGATAGTGTACCGCTTGACAAAATAACAATGAATGGCCTCATTGAATTTAGAGGTTTTAATGTCGTTGGTGGAAATGCAGCCATGAACCAAATAGAGTTGGCACTAAATAAACTTGCTATTAGAAGTCCGAGAACGATTGATATCCTAAGAAAATATAAAGATTTGCACAATAGTCCTCTTGTGATAAATAACGTTCAATATAGTGAAAATGAATATGGTGCAATTAGCTATACAATGAAGGATGGAACAAATGTAATTTATTCACAATTTATCCACAATGGACAATTAGGAATAACATTTAATGGTTATATCCAATACTTAAGCGTGAGTGATAGTTTAGCGTCTTCTTGGCATCCTATGACTTTAGAGAGAGTAGTTATTCATGAAACATTGCATGCCAGCGAAAGAATTCAAAGGGGTTGGCTTTTTGGAGATAATTCCTTACCGACTAGCGTTATCCCTAAAGCTGTTCCAAAACTTGCCAATGAACAGATGATTACAAACACAACAAACTCTCTGTTGCCTGAATTGCCGAGGCGATATTGGTATCCAGCTGCGTATAAAAAACCTATAGGAATAACAAGAGAACAGGAGAAAGCAAAACAGCAAAAAGTTCTTGCCATGGTTAATACCAAATGGGGCTTTGATAGACCAAGTGTACCGTTGTTGCAATATGCTGACAATCTACCTGATTTGAAGATATATATCAATCTTGGTGGCGGTTCGTCTTTGACTATCTTGCCTGATCTTGGTTTTGGCAATCTTATCACTGATTTTAATTATGATTTTAGTTCTGCATATACATTTTCAAACTTCTATTCAGGTCTTCAAGACCTTGGAAATCGTAGATCAAGAACACTAACACCAGAACTTTTAACGGCATTAAGAGCGATTATGAGTTCTGATGATCACGGCAACACCATAGTATCAGCCTCTCAAATAAACTCAAATTCAACTACAGATGGTAAATTTGAAAAAAGTGGTGATGTCGACTTCTTTAAATTCGTGCTATCATCAAAGAAAGATGTGATAATATACTCAGATAGCTCAATAGATACATATGGTTATCTATACAGCTCAAATGGTAGTCAAATCACTCAAGATGATGATAGTGGGCCTGGTTATAACTTTCGTATCAATAGGACCCTTAATGCTGGCACATATTACATAAAAACCAGACACTATTCCAACAGATATACAGGCAGCTATAGACTACGTGTTAGCGCTACAACACCAATAGCCAAAAGCAGCAAAGATGACCACAGCAACTCCTTTACAGGTGCTACATATATCTCATCGAGTGGTTTAAAAGTAGGGACTATTAATTCTGTGGGAGATGTTGATTTTTTTCGTTTTTATCTAAGTTCTCGTAAAAATATCAATATCTATACCACAGGCTCAACTGATACTTATGGCTACTTATACAATCAACACGGAAGTCAAATAAGCGACAATGACGACAGCGGTCCAGGTTATAATTTTAAATTCGTTAAAACGCTAAACCCTGGTTGGTATTATGTCAAAGTGAGACACTATTCAAGAAGAAGAACAGGTTCTTATAGTTTAAATGTTAGGCGGGATTAAAAAATCAAGATATTTTTATTTTGAACCATGTGGATTAATCAACAAGCTCTTAAGATTTGGTCGGCTTTCCACATAATATAGTATTTATAGGGAAGTTCAGGTAGTCATATACCAAGATACACTATATCATGCTCATACCTCAAATATCTCAAAATCCCGGTTGTTGTTTTTTGTTTTTTTGTTTTTTCCCATTTTTTTAAGATCAACTCTTTTGAAATAAGTCTATTTATAACTCGTGTCCTACTAAAACTATGGTTTTATATCGTTTTGATAACTGCAACAATCTTTTAGTAGCTTTTTTTGCTCTTTGTTTTGTCTCCTTGAAAGATTCACAATTTTGTGAATACCCAAAAAACCACAATACTCTAAAAAATATCAACCAAATTTTTGGTGGCAGCTTAAGTAAAGCCCAACTTGCATATGGAAGCTGGGCTTCGTTGAAAACACTATTTATCTCAAATGGTGTTTTTCCAAATATCTCAACTGACTGTATTGACCTTTTTTGACTACTGCATATTAAAATGTCTGCATCATCAAATAAGTTTTTAATCTTTTTTTTTGATGAAAATTTGTATATTATATATTCATTGTCATATTTTATAATCCATCTGCCAAGCTGATTTGCTAAAATATTTTTATTTTCCTTGATATCTACTTCACCGTGTCTTAATAAAATTATTTTTTTCATAAGGGTTTAAAACTAATTTTAAATATGGTGTTGTAAATCATTTTTTTCTTTTTTTGTCAGTTTGCATACTACTAAATGATACGATTCGTTTATCATATCTATAACAATCTCGTCTTTTATTGTGTCGTCTATTGTTATCGTATTCCAGTGTTTTTTATTCATATGATACCCAGGTTTTACACATTTATATATTTCACGATATATTTTAGCATCGGTAGGTAAGCATTTTAAGTTTATTTTAAGTGGTAGTTCTCGCCACAAAACCAATGCGAACATTTTGTTTATAACCTTAAACACCGCTACATCATCACCAAATGGATACTCTTTAGTTGAGCCTTTTTTTGAGTTAAGTATGTTTTCTAACTGTTCTAAATTCATAATTTTATTCCTTCTTGTTATAAATAAATTAAAAGATTATAGCAGTGTTTAATTTCAATTTAAATACTAAATAATTTTATGTTCACAAAATACCCTTATGGCTTTATCTTTCCATCTTCTATATCTATATATCTATCTACAAAATCAAGCTCATCAAACAAACTATCATGAGTAGCTACCACGATTGTTTTGCCAGTTTTTTTAAGTTGTTTTAATATATTTATGAACCTTAAAGAGTTATTTTTGTCAAGTGCCGCTGTTGGTTCATCGCACAATATTATGTTTGGATTATTTACGATGGCTCTGGCTATCGCCACTCTTTGTTTTTCGCCCCCACTTAAGTTTTTGATATATTGCTTGCTTTTGTGAGATATGTTTGCTTGTTTTATCGCAGTTTTTATTTTATTTTCTATGTCTGTATTGTTGTTTATACTTAGAGGTATCTTGATATTGTCATAAACCGTCAGTTCATCGATTAGGTTAAAAGCCTGAAATACAAAGCCTATGCTTTTGTTTCTAAATATAGATGCATGTCTATCTGGTAATTTTGATATATTGTTATTGTCGCAAATTACAACGCCGCTGGTTGGTTTTGTAAATGAAGAGATGACCGACAACAATGTGCTTTTTCCGCTACCGCTTATACCTTTTAAAATTATAAGCTCATTTTTGTTTATATTTATTGATATATTCTTAAGTGCTTGAAGCTCGTCTGCTTTATTTTGGTTGTATATTTTATATAGATTTTTTATCTTTATCATTTCATAGCCTCACTCATATCGCTTATAGCTATCTTCCAAGAAGGTAAAATAACTGCCGATAGAAATGGCACAACAGTAAATAAAAATATCAAAAAAAGTATATGAAAATCAAATATAGGTGTAAATACTATATCATTTGACAAACCACTGCCTAAAAATATGTTTTTAAGCAGTGGCGCTCCAAACACAAACACATATACATATGCTATCAAGATACCTGCTATATATGAATATATAGACACTATACTATTTTGGATAAATTTCAATGATATAACATGTGTTATGCTAAAACCAATACTTCGCAAAACCGCTATAATTTTTTTTGAATTTCCTGTAGTAGAGGCTACTTGGTTTTTCAATAAAACAAAAAATGACAACAAAACAACAATATAAAGTATCAAAAAAACCCCACCTTTGTAGTAAAACAGGTGGTCTAATTCGGCTTGGAGTTGTTCTTTTGTTTTGATTTTCATATGTGGATATGTCTCTTTTATTTTTTGAGATATAAAATCTATCTCGCTATCGTTTGGTATATGCACTACTATATATGAGTATTCTTGCTCACCGAGCTTCAAAACTTCGATAGCTTTTTGGGTATTTAGTATCATAATATCATTTGAAATTATGTTTGCTTTTTTTGTGATTGTGTTTTGTATGTTTACTTTTTGCATATCGCCGTCAATGATGAAATTAAAATACTCTTTATAATAAAACTTGTCTAAAATTTTTGCTATTCCATCGCCTATAAGCATACTATCATAGTCTTGGTCGTCATCGCCTATTATGTGAAAATATCTATCATCTTGAGAGAAATAATAATACCCATCTATTTTGCCTACTACATCACTGACACCATCTATCAAAAGTAGAGTGTCTATGTGCTCATCGGTTATCTCAATATCTTTACCTGCTTTTTGATTTTTGATGACTATTTGTGGTTGTTGGTTTATAGTTTGCGACATATCGTATTTGATCGAGTTGGATACAAACAATACGGAACTCAATACAAACACTATAAAAACAAACAAAAATGCACTAAATATATAACCTGTTTTGTCTTTGTACAACAACACAAAACAGAGTTTTAAGAACTCTTTATTGGGCATATACAAACTCTTTATAGCTTTTAGTTTCAAATTGTGTTGATATTGTGCTGTATGTTATTTTTTTTGTTATTTTTGTTATTTTTTTGTTTTTGCTGGCCTTATCAAAACTTATATAATCGGCCACCACAAAACAACACAAAGAAAAAATAAATAACGATAGACTAATCAGTAATCTCATCTGATACAATTTTTCCCATATCCATATATATTTTCCTATTTGTCATATTTTGAACCTCTTCTATTCTGTGTGTCACAAAAAGCAACACCTTGTTGTCGTTGTTTTGTTTTAAAATTCTATAAAAATCATCTCTGGCTTTTGGGTCGAGGTTAGCTGTAGGTTCGTCATATATTATTATGTCGCTTTTTTTGGATAAACTTATAGCTATGAGAAGCTTTTGTTTCATACCTCCACTCAAAGAGAAAAATGATTTTTTTATGTTTTCATCTATATTGAGTTTTAGCTCATTGGCAAACTGCTTGATTGTTTTTATCTCTATGCCACTACTTTTGCTCACATACTCAAGAAGCTCATAAACATTTAGTTTGATAGGAGGGGGAAGCTGTGGCACGAAGCTTATCTTTTGTAGCACTTCTACTCTATCTTTAATGGGGTCTAACCCATCTATAGATATGCTGCCATTATCAGTATGATAAAATCCAAGAATAGATCGAACAAGTGTTGTTTTTCCGGCACCATTTGCACCCATAAGGGCGATACTATCGCCTATGTTTATATTTAAGTTTATATCATCAAGTGATTTGTGATTGTCAAACTTTTTTGTGAGGTTTTTTATCTGTATCAAATTAGTTCCTTTAATCTAAAATCAAACTTCAATGAATCTTGATGGCACACATCAATACATCTGCCACACAAAGTGCATTCAGTTCCTGTGACATATTGTGTTTTTATACCTTTTTTTGCTCTTTCTTCATCGTATTTTGATTTGGTTAGTTCCAGTACTTGACTTTCAAAACAGACATCATGGCATACCATACAATGGTCGCAGTTGTCGTTCCATTGTATCTTGAGAGCCGAACCTTTGCCTATGTAGCCATATGTAGTGCCCACAGGGCAAATATATTTACACCAAGCACGGCGTGAAAAAAACACTTCCATCAAAAACACCACAAACACCCATATCACAGCTACAGACCAGCCATATATAAAAAATCGGCTGAGTATTCCTACTACATTAAATGTTTCAAATACCAAATACCCGCTGCTAAATGACAAGCTTAAAAATACAAACCAAAATATATGCCTAACTCTTTGGTCAAAAGTTCTGTTTTTTATGATATGTTTGTGGACCAATGTATTGTGTAGTTTTTCACCTATTTCACTTATAAGTCCATATGGACAAACCCAAGCACAATAACTTCTACCGCCCACCAACAAGTATACTACAATTATAGTAGTTATGCCTATTATCATATTTATAGGTAGATTATAAGTAGCTACGAACATCTGTATAGATATATATGGGTCTATCATATGAAAACCTAAAAATCTTGACCCACTTATAGAACCCTCAAGTAGTTGAAGGTCAATATAAAAAGACAAAAAGAAAAATAGATGAATACCAACAATTAGTATCCACCTTTTTGACCTATAACTAAAAAATTTTTTGCCTTGTTTTGTGATATCTAAAAATGTGCTCAGAAAAGTAGAACGATTGATGGTTTCTTTGTTATTGTATTTATCCATATATTCTCTTATTTATTGTTAAGTTTATCTAATCTATCTTGAAACTGTGCTATCTCTTTTGCAAACTCTTTAAGCTCTGGTTTTTCTATATTCAACAACAAACCTTTCATGACTACATTTTCTTTTCGTCCAGCTTTAAAGTCGAGTAAATCTTTGTATAATATATCTTCTGTTTGTCCTATGAGTTTTGGTCCCATCATTTGCTTACCATTTTGAAAGCCGCTACCATTTACACCATGACACGAAGCGCACTTGCTTTTGTAGTTTTGACTTACTTCAAATGCACCTGCATTACCAGCTTTGTCTTTGAGTGCTTGAAGTTCATCTTTTTGTTTGTTATTATTTTCTATTTGTGCGACTGGGCTTGATGGTGTAGTATTTGCATCTGCAAAACTACCTATTCCTTTGGCTTGTTGGCCACCTTGAAATGCCCCACCTTGTGAAAATGTCAAAACCATAAGACCTACTGTTATCAATGTTGATGTTATAGCTATAATAATTTTCATTTTATTCCTTTTAATTTTTTAATTTTTTTATTAAATTTGTGTATCTCATCTGCTATCTCTTTCATCTCTTTATCGCTCATAAGTTTTATAAGATCATCCATAAGAGCATTACTTTTTTTGCCTGTTTTAAACTCTTTTATATTTTGCAAAATTTCATCTGATGTTTTATCCAAAAGCGATGGCCCTATTATGCCATTTGCATAATCATTATGGCAAGCAGAACACTTAACTATAAACTTGTGACTTAACTTTCTCACCATCAAAGATATCTCTATATGCTCATATGGACTTCTTATATTCATCGCTGCTTCCGTTTGAGTCCTAGGCTTTACTCGCACACTGGCATCTTTGTTTGCAGGTTGTGATTTTGGGTCATATTTGCTTTTTATATTATAATCATAATAATAAGCTTTGCCCTCCTTTGTTTGTATTGCTGTTTTGTTTTTCTCAGCTACTTTTATCTCTTGTGAATTTTCATTTGCCACCACTTCTATGTTTAAAGCCTCTTGAGTGGTGTTGGTTTCTACTTTTTTATTTTGTTTTTTATCATCACATCCAGTGAATAATATCAAACAAACAATCGCTACAATTTTAACTTTTATATACATCTTTATACTCCATTCTTGGTTTTATTATTATTGATGGTCCATCTGTAGGACAAACATCTTGGCATGCTCCGCATCCTGTGCATTGGTCATAAACAACTGGACGAATTGTGCCATCTTTTGTTTCTTTGACCTCTATACACTCAATCGCATTTGGCATAGGACACATATCGGCACACAAAGTACAGGCTTTGCCCTCAAAGCCTTTAAACTTTTCTAATAGTTTTGTCTCTAATTCATGGACATGCGTGTGATTGTTTGTAAAATTTTTCATCTTTTCATCGTATCCTGCCGGCACTGGTTCTTTTAAAACAGCGAGGCATCGTTTTGGGTATTCAAGCACTGCTATACCCATCTTTATCTCTGTAGCTTTTTCAATACTATGATCAAGTGCTCCACTAGGACATGCAAGCACACAAGGCACTGCTTTGCAGGCATAACACCCGCGAATATTTGCATCTATGTGTGGAGTTCCCACTCCATGCCCATAAGCTATATCGGTTAACTCTATAGAGTGATATGGACACACTTGCAGACATTGTCCACACTTTATACACAAAGCTAAAAACTCTTTTTCATCTACGGCTCCTGGTGGCCTTAGTCTGTTTTCTGCTTTTAATATGTACGGACTTATACCCACGCCTACGCCAGCGGCTGCTACAAGCGTACCTAATGTTGTGTATTTTATAAACTCTCTTCTTTTTGGTTTTATACTGTTTTTTGACATCAGTTATTGCTCCTCATTTTTGGTTTTTGATCTTCTAATAAAAACAAAGGTTTTGAAAATGGTGCGAGTTTAGACAAAAAATTAAGCATAGATATCACAGGTGAACCATAAAAAAACTTCACAGATGGATTGTATATCCACATCTGGTCGGCATACTTATATATCTTGTGCGGTGTGTCTCCTATGTTATCATTGTCTCTATCAAATCCCTCATAATTGTCCCAGTAGTTACCTACTATTTCATTGTCATTTGTTTTGCTACCACGACTGTCGTTTACTATGTCTTCTATATTTCCTGTTATTGTGTTGCCTTTTAGAACATTGTTTTCGCTAAGTGAATGAAAGTGAATTGCCTCACTGTTGTATAGAATTTTGTTGTTTTCTATCCAATTGTTCGTCCCCGGCTCAAATGGCGACCTATCTATATATATGCCTTGCGCACAATACAAAATAGTGTTGTCTTTGATAGTGAAGTTTGAAACATCTTTAAGCCCCAAGCCCATGCCAGTAGCTCCAAGGGAGTTTTGGATTGTATTTCCTATAGCTATTGTATCTTGCGAATACATAAAAAATATACCCACCGAGTTGTGTTGATATGTGTTGTTTTTTACAAAGTTTTTGCCTGCATACATAAAGTGCAAAGAGTATCGCCCAAGCTCTCCGTAGTTTTGCACAATTTCATTGCCATGGCTATACCATACTACCATATCTCTTGATTTGACCAATCTGTTTTTTTTGATTATGTTATCATTGCTATACCAAAGTCTCAATCCATCGCCACGAAGTCCTAAGTCTACATCTTTTGAAGTTATGTTGTTTTCTTGCACTATTGAGTTGCTTGTCTTTTGTAGATCTATACCAAATAGGCAGTTTTTTATATCGCAATTGCTTATCTCGTTTTGTTTGCCATCGTTCATCTTTATACCAGAATCAAGAGTATGATGGAAGTCTCCACTATTTATGATAGTTAAGTTTTTCAAGGTTATATATGAACCAGTTGTTTGTATAACCGTGCCTTTGTGCAAGCCATCTATTATGACACCGCTGTCTTGACCTATGATTGAAAGTGGTTTATTTATGATTATGCCGCCTTTATAAACTCCGGCAGGTAGCTTTATGATAGACCCAGCTGGGGCTTTGTCTATGGCTTCTTGAAGCAAGTTGCCCCACGAAAACAGACACAAACATATAGATATAGATAGAACTCTTAGCAACATAACATAGCCTATCTAACTGCTGTCTCTTTTATGGCTTTTTGTTTTGAAAAATATGCCAAAAGGCTAAACAAGCTTATAACAATAAGTATATAAAATCCAATAGCAGGATAAGAGTGAGTTGTAAACTGTGCTATCTTGCCATTGCCAAACACAGTAGGCATAAATGGCTTGATTTTAAATGCCCCCCAGTCATGCAAGTTGTGACCAAACCAATATAGCCAATACGAAAAATCAGCTATAAATAGCACGGGAAGTGAAGCGGGGACAAGCATTATATAGCTTAATATCTTATTGTTGTATAAAATAAAGAATATCATACCCAATGTCAAAGTAAGTAATGCATATATGCCTATCTCTCGCTCTATTATTCCTCCTACCCACATAGGGTCCATACCCACATAGTGATTGATAGTATTCATCTCGTGAACCTCTCCACTAAATCCATCAAAATGAAAAAACACAGGTATTCCTTTTGGAAATGCTTCTTTTGGATAGTTTGGAGCTTCAAGCGATACAGCCCATATAGGCAAACTTGCTACTCCTATCTCACTTTGTGTGCTTATCATTTTGTCCAGATTATTGTGTGCTTTTTTGTCTGTAGCTATTGATTTATATCTACCTTGATTGTATATATTCCAAGTAGTTTTAGCTATAGACGATACTTCATCAATTTTATTGTCATGAATTTTATTGAGTGTGCTATGAAATGTGATCATAGGAAGCGTAAATGAAACCGACAATAGCACCACAGCTATTGTGGCAAATATATTTGCCTTTTTTAAACTTTTGTGCATATTTTTCCTTTTTTTTGTTTAAAAATAATTAATTTAAAATAACCATATTTAAACAAAAAGGGGCTTTTAAGCCCCTAATTGTAGTGCAAAAACTAACTCCTAAAAGAGTTTAGCATTTTCATCGATCCATTTGAAGTATTCGATTATATCGTTTGCTTCATTTTCGCTCATGTTTTGGTTTGGCATTTTTAATTTAAAATAATCAATCATACCCTTAACATACTCTTCGTGGTATTTTTTCTCTGGGTCAAGTATGAAGTCTTTTACCCATTGTTCACCATTTTCGTGTCGTGCTAATACACCTGTAAGATCTGGTCCAGATGATACTTTTCCTACAACATGACAACCGCTACATCCACCTTCGTTAAATGCAACTTCACCTCTCATAGCTGCTGGGTTTTGTTTGGTAGCTACAAGATGCACTAAAGTATCTTTTGCTCTAATGCCAACATCGGCTGTTTTGACCATAAGTTGCCATATCATATTTTCATACAATATCGCTTTTTCAACATCGCCTGCTTTATAAGATTTGTCGCTAAGTTCTTTTTGTGCTTTGATTTGTCCATATTGGTCAAATGCATCAGTAACCAAATCTGCGACAACTTTATGTTTGTCAAAACTGTTTTCTTTCAAAAACTTAACAACAGATTGTATGACTGCATCGGTTGCGTCATTTGTAGCAACTGTTTTTTTGTATTCTGCTTCGAGTTCCTCTTTTGTCATACTTTGCATTTTGAGTTTTTTTGCACTTTTGTATGTTTTATTTGGGTCTTTGACCATCAAATATCCCATCATCTCTAAGTGAAGTGCTGAACAAAATTCTGTACAATAGTATGGGAATACACCTTCCATGTCAGTTACAAATTTGACAGTCGAGGTTTCGCCCGGCTCGAGTGAGGCATGTATATTGTAAATATCTACTGTAAATCCGTGATTTTCATCTTGAGCTCTCTCTAAGTTTGTCAAGTGCATAGTAACCGTATCACCTTTATTTACTGTGATTCTTTCTGGGTTAATATGTGAGCGAACCATTGTCGCATATACTGTTACATTTTTGCCGTCTCTTTCGATTCTCTCTTGACCTGCAAGAGTTTTGCCTTTGTGAATTTTACCTGTTTTGGTATTTGTTCCCATAGGGTATCTCACATGTGGGTGCAACTTCTCAGCTCTTATCGCAACTGCTTGATGTGGCTCACCCAAAGGTATAGGCATATCGTATAGCAAGTCCATAGTTTTGCCACTTACATCAATCAGCTGATGATTTTGTGGGTGAAGTGGGCCAACATTTTGAAATCTATCAATAGATAGTTTATTCAATGCGATTATATATTTTCCTTGTGGGTCAGCAGATTTACCCTCCATACCAGCTAAGTGTCCTATATTGTAGTGAACATTTTCTTTGTCAAGAACTTTTAAGTCTTTGTAATTCCATTTAACTACTTGGCTATCAACATAAAGTGAAGTATAAATCTCGCCATCTACATTTGAGTATTGGCTATGCAAAGGACCTAGACCTAGCTCTACTTGTCCGTGAAGTGATTTTTTCATATCGAGAATAGGTATTCCATATGGGTCTTTTCCTATGAACTCTTTTGCATCTATCAAAGCTTTGATTTTGCTCCATTTATATACAGAAGCATGAGTGTCAAGCTTACCACATACAGTTATATATTCGCCGTCTGGTGATACATCAACTCCGTGAGGTGATTTTGGCTCTGGTATCAAAAACAGTGCATCGTTTGCTACGGCTACTTCCATAGTGATAACTTTGTGATCATTTATAATTTTTATATTTTTAGGGTCTTTTGCAAGTTTTGCTAACTTTTCCCAGTTATACACATGTAAAAAGTCAGTATCATATCTACTCATGCCAGCTTCATTTGGCGGCATACCAACTTCTATACCACCTGTATACATCTCTGTATTAAATGAGTTTGTAAATGCCCAACCATGAGACACTGATTTACCAGCATCGCTTAGATCTTGCATATATGGAGGCATCTCTATAGTATATGATGCTTTTTCGTTTATTCGTCCTATTTTTGGGTCAAATTTCCACATAGTCACACCACCACGATAAGTCTCTTTATACTCTTCTATTGGGTGATAGTTGTTGTCAAATGGAGCGCCATATTGTGCTGCTTCTATTATCCACTCACTATTTTGTGTGAAAAACGCACCGCCGTGATCACTTTTGAACACTGGATTGACCACTATTTGTTTAGTTCCAAAGTCAGCTAAATCTATGATAGCAACTCTTGGGTTTGCCTTGTCGTTGATTGCTAACCATTTACCATCATATTTGCCATCGGTTTCACTTAAGGCTGGGTGATGGGTGTCGCCCCATGTTATCTCTTTGCCTCGTATATTTCCTTGCTGAAGAATTTTTTTACTATCTTCATCGTATCCATACCCTTGCCAAGGTTCCGGTGTAAACACCGCTATATACTTGAGTATTTTCATAGACGGAACACCGTATACTATGACTTGACCACTTTGACCACCTGAACTAAATACCACAAACTCATCTCTTCCGCCTGTTGGCAAATATGTTTTTGCTGCTCTTATGACATCGTTTTGTGTCAAACCTCTTTTTTCCATAACTCTTAGCAAGCTGTGGTTTATAGCATCGCTTGAGCCACCCTTTGCCTCTTCTTTTTGTGCTTCGGCAGCTGGTTTTTTATTGTCATCTACACACCCAGTGGTTAGTATAGATAAAATAAAAAAAACCAAAACAGCCATCAGCTTATGTGTCATTTTCATAACAACTCCTCGATAAAATTTCGGCACCAAATTTATTCAATCACAGAACCGATTACAAACTTTATCACAATAAACTTAAAGTTAGCTTGGGTTTATTTTATTTTTGGGTTTTATTATGATTTAAATAATTTTATGTTATAATATCAAAAAAAACATCGCGGTAAATCAAAAAAGGATAAATTATAAACATAGCACTATTTGGTGGTAGCTTTGACCCACCGCATATAGGTCATGAAACTATCATAAGAAAAAGTTTAGATACATTAGATATAGATAAACTTATCGTTATGCCTACATATTTAAATCCATTTAAAGAAAATTTTGCTTTAGACCCACAAATTCGGTTCAACAAAATGAAAAAAATGTGCGAAAATATAAACAAATGCGAAGTGTCAAATTGGGAAATCAGACAAAAAAAACCAGTGCCGACTATCAATACGGTCGAGCATTTGATAAAATTATACGATATAGACAGACTATATCTTATAATAGGAGCAGACAATCTATGCCATATAGAGACATGGGAAGGATACGATGATTTAAAAAAACTAACTATATTTATAGTTGCCTCAAGAGATGATATAGATACAAAAGCATACAAAACTTTGTATATTTCTTGCCCTATTAGCTCAACCAGTTTGCGAGAAAAAAAAATATTGTATTAGGTGCATTAGTATATATTTATATGATAACCTCGTCTAATTTTATTTTTTGTAGTGCTACTCTGCCTATCATGTCAGCATTGTCACCACAATACTCTATAAGTGGTGCTTGAAAATTTTCGCAGTCAAACTCTTTGAGCAACTTTTTTAATTTTTCTCTTAAATACATGTTAGCACTAGCACCCCCTACAACTGCGAAGTTTGTCGGTGTGTTTTGTTTGAAATATTTTTTTAGTTTCATGATTATATGCAAGACAGCTGATTTTTGAAAACTCGCACATATATTCATCTTTGTTATATCGTCTATTTTGCCCTCTTTCTCTATGGCAACTCGGACTGCGTTTTTAAGCCCACTATAACTAAACATAATCTGTGAGCTTTGTCTAAGTGGCACTGGAAAATCATATCTGTTTTCATCACCCATCGAAGCATATCTTTCTACGATAGGACCACCTGGGTATGACAAACCTAGCATTTTAGCTACCTTGTCATAACTCTCGCCAAAGCTATCATCCATAGTCTCGCCTATAGTTTTGGAACCTTTGTCATCTACTTGCATAAGTTTTGTATGCCCCCCAGATACAAGCAGACAACACATAGGAAACTGCGCTTTTTTTTCTATAAAAAGTGAATATATATGCCCTTGTAGATGATCTACTTCAATAAGCGGAACATCCAAACCTAAACTTATAGCTTTTGCCATACTAATACCTTGTGTCAAGGACACCTTAAGTCCTGGCTGTGTCGTTACAGCAACTGCTTTAATATATGGGAAATATCTTGTAGTTTTAGATAAAATTTTGGGCAAAGCTTCTATGTGTAGCCTACTTGCCAACTCTGGCACTACACCTCCGTGCTTATTGTGTTCGTTTTCTTGCGATGTTTTTTCACTAAAATATAGCTTGTAGTCATCTATGCAAGTTATTGCTATGCTGCTATCATCGCAACTTGACTCTATAGATAAAACTAAGTTTTTTTTATGTATACAATCCGCCATTTACTTTTAGTATCTCACCTGTGATATACGATGAGTGGTCACTTAACAAAAATGCCACAGCTCCTGCTACCTCATCGGTTTTTCCAAATCGTCCCATGGGTATATTTTTTTCATAATTCTCTTTTATCTCTGGCTTTAATTCTTCGGTCATATTTGTAGCTATAAATCCCGGCGTTATAGCATTAAATCGCACACCTCTTATAGCACCCTCTTTAGCAAATGCTTTAGTCATAGTATTAACTCCACCTTTGCTTGCGCTATAGTTTGTCTGCCCTGCGTTTCCTATCTCGCCTATTATAGACGATATATTGACAACGCTACCAAACCTTTTTTTGCTCATAAGCTTCAAAACATCACGACACCCAATAAAAGTAGATTTTAAGTTTGCATTTATCACATCATCAAAATCATCTATACTCATACGAATAGCGAGCTTGTCTTTGGTTATGCCGGCATTGTTGACAAGATACGATAGTGCTCCGTCACTGTCTATTATGGCCTTCAATATCTCTTTCCAATCACTCTCAATACTGACATCGCCTTTGATGACACTTGCTTTTCCGCCCTTTGCTACAATTTCGTCCATAACCTCATCGGCCAGTTGTGGGTTGCTTCTGTAGTTTATCCATACTTTTAAACCAAACGAAGCTAACTCTTTAGCTACTGTTTTGCCTATACCTTTGCTCGCACCAGTTACTAATACATTTGAACCACTAAATTTCATATTTTTCCTTTTTTTATTTACACTCAAATATGTAAAACATATTTAAATATATGCTTTGTAGTTGCCTACTTGGCATAACTATTGAGTCGTTTAATGTATTTTTATCGGAATATCTTTTTTTAGAGTATGAAGAGTTTGGCTCAAGGCTTTCTCTAAACTTGTTTGAAAACTGTTTGGTGCTTATGTTACTTATCTTGCATTTTGAGTTTGTTTTATTTTTCAATACTTCTATGTGTTGTTTTGCCCACATTATAGAATCAAATATCAATTGATCTTTGATTTTGCTTTGCTGTTTTTTGCTTGCTACCCAACCCAAACCATATAGTGATATTTTTAGTTCTTTTGTGTTGAACTTGATAATCTTTTCTATGTAGTTTTGTATCTTTTTTTCATCTTTTGATGAAGCTAAAAAACTAACTCTACCTTGATATCCTGTAAATTGTCTATTTTTGACAAAAAACCCATACTCGTATTTTGGTGATATGGTTTGTGTATAATTTGTTTGCTTGACTGTTTTGTCATTTTTGATAAATTTTAACACTTCTTTCATATTGTCTAACAATTTTTGCTTTGTCTGACTATCGGCACTTATAGATATCTGGACTCTTATCTCATCTTTTATTACATCTTTGCTAAACTGCCTATCAAAACTTAACTCATACCCAAAAACACATGTCGTCAACAATATCAATACAAATAATTTTTTCATAACGATCCTTTTGACTATTGTATCAAATAAATCTTAATGACACCTCTAAAAGCCTCTATAACTCATAGAAGTGTCCTGTATCAGTTAAGTTTGGGACAATGTGTTTTTTTTCCTTTTAGCCACTTTCTCATAGTGTTGTTGATAGTCTCATATGCGCTTGAATCTATATAATAAAAATTAACCACCGATGAACTATTTGTTTTTTTATCTATATCGGCTACTACGATAAAATTTCCATCTTTATGTTGTTTGCTTATTTCAATCATATTGCTGCTTGACATATGCATTCTGACATACATTTGAGTGCCATTTTTCTTTTTTGATACTACAGAAATATATTTGTCAGCTGCAGTATATGAGCTAGTGGTAATTCCTTGTCTATTTTGCATGCTACCACTTGATTTAACGGTTCTGTTTAAGCATGTTTTTGACCTCTCTTTTAGTATGTTGGTGATAAATTGATGACTTTTGCCAACTACAAATTTCTCTTTTTTAAAGAAATATCCTCCATCTCCCACTTGCTGCTTGAACTCTTTTGGACTTGTGGCTGCTTTACCACCACAACCACTAACCAAGTAACCCATCACTATAATCAATGTAAATTTTATATATTTTTTCATATATTCTTCTTTTTTTTAAATTTTAAACTCAATCCACGGTTGTATGTATATAACTACTTTGTGTTTTAGTTTTTGTTTTGCTTGTTTTGGCTTTTATTAGAGATTTGCCAAAACTCTTTTTTGTCCAAACTTTTGCTTTTTTATACTCATCTACAACTATAAACTTTTTTGGTATAACATAATTTAATTCGTCCATATCATAATCACTATCACCAACTTCTTTGAAACTATCTTTCGCCAAATCAATCTTAATAGTGCCTATATAATATGCCTTGCCAGATTTTATTTTTTCATTTGTTGTTAGCACAAAACCTCTCAACCAGCTATCGTAAAAATGACTTTTGAAAAAAAAACTCTTATCTTCTATTTTAAATTCTAATCCAATTAAGGATATCTTATTTTGCTCATCAACCTCTACGGCAAAAAACTCTCCTGTGGGAATATCTTTGTAAAATGTATCATAATCATCATCATAGTTTGGTTTTATAGTATTTTTTCTTTTCTTACCTTGCCCTTTTGTAAACAAGGCATAAAATGTTAGTGGGTCATCTTGTGTTTTTGTAGCCCCTCCGTCATCATTGACACTTGGGGTCAATATAACTTTGCCTACTAAAATAGCTTTTGATTTAGATGGAGCTTCTCCAGCTTCTAACATATTGTAAGCTTTTTGACCACAACCGCTAAACAAAACAGCTACACTAACAAATGCCATAATATAAATAAATTTTTTCATAATCTTTTCCTTTTAATCCTTTTTGCACTTATAAGCATAACCCTCATAAGTAATATATTCAACACCATTAAAAACTCCATGCTGTGCCATATCTTTCAGTCTTGCTGTATCTCCGCCTTCATCTGCTACAGTATTTCGTATCACATTCATGGTTTTTTCTTCACCTAATTTCTCTATAGGCAGTGCGGTTGTGATAAATTTTCCGAGACTTTTGCATCCTTTTGGTTTATTTTTGACTATTTGCACTTTTGCGCCAGCTGGTGTCAAATTTGTATTAAGTTGAAAACATCCAACTAATAAAAAAGCCACAAACAACGATAATATCAATTTTGCTCTCATCTATTCTCACTCTCCCGTTATGTAGTTTAACACAAGTTTCTTAAGGCAACCTTAATTTTTAACTCTTATATGTGTGCTTAAGTTATATTAGGTATAATTTGCATATTTTTAAAGAGGCCATATATGAAAAGTTTAGTTTTATTAACAAATTGCGACAAAGTTAGGACTATTTGTCAAATATCACTTAAAGATATAAATATAAATCTAAGTGTGGTCAAAAGTGTAGATCATATAGCTCCAAGTGATATGGTGCTTTTGGATGAAAGCTTTATAAATGGTGATTTGAGCTTGCTAAAAGCTTATGTTAGCAAGCTCAAACCCCAATGCAACAAAATAGGCCTACTAACAAGTAGGCGAGATTTTGATAAAGATTTTGTATCATTTGTGATATATAAACCATTTTTACCAAACCATCTCATACAAGTGATTATCTCTCAATTCAATGCCATGGATAGCTTTAAAGTCCAGCTTACTGATACAAATTTTGAGAAAAATATTGACAAAAGTATCATAACGCATAAAAACACAGGCAAACGAACACAAGTGTTAGATAAAAACGAAATACAAAATATAAAAAATCTACTAAAAGATACATCTACACAAAGAAAAAAACAAAACAACATTCACCTTAACATTGACAAAGTCAAGGGTTATGATGATAGCAACATCAAGCAAATAGATAGAAGAAATATAAACAAAACCATCAACAATACCATAACTTTGGATAGATTTTTATTAGAACAACTTATGCCACTTTTTGCAGTTGTTGACAAAGATGTTGTCTCAAATCTCATGAGAGGTAAAGTGGTAAATTTGAAACTAAAACTAAGTAGTTAAAGGAGAAATTAAATATGGCACCAGTTGATATAGCACATCCGTATTTTGGAGTATTTGTGATGTTTGTCATCACTTTTGGAGCATTTATTGCTACTACGGCATTGGCAAGACTTGTCAGCAGAAGATTAGCGAGACTTGACACAGAGAAATTAAAAACCACATTTTATGAGTGTGGTCCTGAGGTAACTAAACAACCAAATAGTATATCAGCTCAATTTTATTTGATGGCACTGTTGTTTATATTGTTTGATGTGGAGATTATATTTATGTTTCCTTGGGCTGTCAATTTTATAACTTTGGGGTGGTTTGGTTTTGTTGAGATGATATTGTTTATATTGTTACTTGCAATTGGTTTTATATATGCATGGAAAAAAGGAGCTTTAACATGGCACAGCATAAAGTAGATTATCTAAAAGATGGCGGAGCACCAGTGGTGCTGACAACTATAGACAAGTTAGTAAATTTTGGGCGGAGCAATTCTTTGTGGCCTATGACATATGGATTAGCTTGTTGTGCTATAGAGATGATGGCTAGTGGCGCAAGCCGTTTTGACTTTGATAGGTTTGGCACTATATTTAGAGCAAGTCCGCGCCAAAGCGATGTGTTGATAGTAGCTGGAACGCTGACTAAAAAACATGCTCAATTTATGAGGCGATTATATGACCAGATGCCAGACCCAAAATGGGTGATATCTATGGGAAGCTGTGCAAATACTGGCGGTATGTTTAACACTTATGCTACAGTTCAAGGAGTAGATAGAGTGATACCTGTTGATATATACTTACCCGGCTGTGCTCCACGACCTGAATCACTTCAATACGCTTTGATGCACTTACAACAAAAGATACGAAGAAATAAAGCCGGTATGTCTCAAAAAACAAAAAGGTTGATATAATGAGAAAATACGAAGACAAAACAAACAAGCAAAAAAAATCATACCACACAGATAGGTTTTATAAGTCCCCAACACTGCCAAAACTTGATGTCTGTTCAAATAGTTTATTTGCTATGGATTTAAGTAGCCTTGCAAGTATTGTAGATATAAAAGATGCCTATATACAAGCAGGGCATATGATCGTATATATCAACCACACAGACAACAAAAAAGCAATCTCTCATATGAGAGATACAAGAGCTTATGATTTTCTTGTCGAATTAAGTGCTATTGACTATATCAAAGACCAAGATGGATTTGAGATTTTTTATGAGATGCTCTCCACTACTAAAAAAACACGAATTAGACTAAAGTGTTTTTTAAATAAAAACGATACAATTCAATCTGTATGCCATATATTTGCTATGGCAAACTGGAGCGAGAGAGAGATGTTCGATATGTATGGCATCAAAGTGAAAAATCATCCATATATGAAACGCATACTTATGCCTGATGATTGGCATGACCATCCACTACTGAAGACCTACCCGCTAACTGGCGATGAAAGTGCTTCTTGGTATGAAGTTGATCAGATATTTGGAAAACAAAACAGAGACAAAATAGGCGAAGAGTTAAGAGATACGGCAAGAGTAGACAGATATGACACAAATAGATTTTCAAGATTGGGGCACGAAGTTCCAAAAGGTGTGGATATAACCAATGGCGAACCAGATACTCCTATACGATATCAAGAAGATGGTGGAAGTTTGCTTGTGACAAAGTTTGATAAAAAACCGTCTAAGATATTAGACAAAAGAAAGTAGGAGAGTAGTATGCAACAACCAAACAGGCTAAAACCATTTTTTGAAAATATATCATTTGACAGAGAAGACAACACTATGGTGGTAAACTTTGGCCCTCAACATCCATCTGCTCACGGACAACTAAGACTAATACTTGAACTTCAAGGCGAAGAGGTCATCAAAGCAGTGCCAGACATAGGATACTTGCACAGAGGTATGGAAAAGATGGGTGAAAATATGATATATAATGAATTTTTGCCTACAACTGACCGTATGGATTATATAGCCGCTACATCAAACAACTATGGATTTGCTTTGACAGTAGAGAGACTTATAGGCATAGAAGCACCACGAAGAGCTCAAGCTATACGCACTATGCTTTTGGAGCTAAATCGTATCATATCGCACCTTTTTTGGCTAGCTACTCATGCATTAGATGTAGGAGCTATGAGTGTATTTCTATATGCTTTTAGAGAGCGAGAGTTTGCTATGGACTTGATGGAAGACTATTGTGGAGCGAGGCTTACACATAGTGCTGTGCGAATTGGTGGAGTGCCACTTGATTTACCAAACAACTGGATAGATGATTTACAAAAATTTATCACAACCTTGACAGAACAAATAGAGGTTTATGAAGGGCTTTTGACCAAAAATAGAATATGGCGAATGCGACTTGAAAATGTAGGTATCATAACTAAAAAGATGGCGAAAAGTTGGGGGGTGACTGGACCATCTCTTCGCGGAAGTGGTGTCAAGTGGGATTTGAGAAAAGAGATACCATACGAGCTGTATGGAGAGCTTGATTTTGATGTTCCTGTATCTACTCGGTGTGATTCTTATGGTAGATATCTATGTTATATGCAAGAGATGAGAGAATCTATGAAAATACTTAAACAACTCGTGCCAATATACGAACAAAGTAATAGTGATCTTATGGCAAAAAGTCCAAAGTATATATCTCCTACCAAAGAGCAGATGATGACACAAAACTACTCACTTATGCAACATTTTGTTTTAGTAACTCAAGGTATGAGGCCACCAGTGGGGGAGATTTATGTAGCTACCGAGTCGCCAAAAGGTGAGCTGGGATTTTATATCAACAGCGATGGCTCGCCATACCCATACAAACTCAAAGTTAGAGCACCTAGCTTTTGGCACACAGGCTTGCTACAAGACCTACTACCAGGACACCAGTTAGCTGATGTGGTTACCATCATAGGAAATCTAAACATAGTGTTTGGTGAGATAGATAGATAGATAGGAGCGAAATATGAAAAGATATGATCTAAGACCACTAAAAGAGAACTTTTATAAAAGAATGGTCCAGCTGATAAACAGCGATATAAAAGATGGCGAAAATGCTATAATACTATTTGAGATAGGTGACTTTACCGCTGTCCAAAAGTCAGCGGATATAGTGAAAAAAAACAACTGGACTCTCATGAACTCTTTGAAGTTCAACGAAGTAGACTGGACCATAGTAGTGAAAAAATCTATACCACAACAAAAAATAGTAGATACAAGCAGTTAGGCACAATATGAGTAAAGTATATTTTTCAATATGGCAAGATGAACTTATAGATAACAGAGAAAAAACAAACGATGAGACAAAAGATACATCGTTCAAATTGCCAATAGAGTTTGATAAAAACAAAAAAACAAAAGCATTTGTAGGGTGGAGTGGTTTTGTGATATTTGACAAAAGCACTGATATTGTGCAATTGGCTGTAAATTATGCTAAACAATACCAAGAGTATAGCGAAGCATGTGGCAGGTGTGCTCCAGGACGATGGGGCGGTAGGATACTATACGATATACTCGACAAAATTGGTCGTGGCGAGGGTGAGTATGCTGACTTGACACACCTACAAGAGATAAGCTCCACCATGATAGAAACGAGCAAATGCGAAATAGGCAAAACGGTGCCAGTGCCACTACTATATATGATAAAATATTTCAAAAAAGATTTTGATATTTGTATCAAAAACAAAAAGTCCTCACCTTGGTATGGTGAAGATACTACTGATTTCATAGCAAATGTCACAGCTCCTTGCACTGATTTGTGTCCTTCTCATGTCGATATACCAGCCTACATAGAAGGGGTGCGTGATTTGGATTTTGAGGCTTCTCTTAAAGCTACGAGACAAACTATGCCTTTATCACATACTTGTGGTCGTGTTTGCCCACATCCGTGTGAAGATGCCTGTCGTAGAGCAAACTTAGATGAACCTATATCGATCATGGAGCTCAAACGAATAGGAGCTGACTATGAAAGCGAACACTCTTTACAATGGTTTCACCCAGTTAAACCAAAAAAACCAAAAAATGATGGCAAAAAAGTAGCTATAATAGGCGCTGGTCCAGCTGGTTTAACCGCAGCATATTATCTGGCTTTAGAAGGTATAGATACAACTATATTTGAAGAGCTACCAGTTCTTGGAGGTGAAGTAGCAGTAGGAGTTCCTCAATATCGTATGCCTATAGATAAATACAATCAAGATATCAAACTAATAGAAGATATGCCGACAGTCAAAATAATAAAAAATCACAAAGTTACAGCCCGACGACTAAAAGAGATAGACAAGCAGTTTGATGCTACCATGTTGAGTTTTGGCGCTAGGCTGTCTAAAGCGATACGGTGCGAAAATGAAAACACAGATATGATAGGGTATTGGGGAGCTATACCCATGCTTGACAAAGTTAATCTGTGGCACAAATATGGCATAGGCTCACCTGCAAAAGAGGATTTAAACGGAAAAACAGTTGTGTGCGTAGGAGGTGGATTTACCTCTATGGATGTGGTGCGATGTTCTATTCGTGAAGGTGCTAAAAAAGTTGTCATGCTGTATAGACGAGACGAGAAAACTATCATAAGAAACACTACATTAGAAGAGTATCAAGAAGCTGTTGAAGAGGGTGTGGAGTTTGTGTTTTATAGTGCTATAAACAAACTCATAGATGAAAATGGTGTTTTGAAATCACTCATAGTAGATAAGTTTGAGCTTGTGCCAGACCCAGATGGAGGCAGAGCACAGCTTGTCAAACAAGAAGGGCAAAGCTATGAGATAAAGTGTGATTTTGTGATACCAGCTGTGTCTCAAAGTTGTGATTTGCAAATTTTGCCAAAAGAGTGGGAACTATCTATGACTTCATGGGGAACCTTACAAACAAATGGCAAAGACTATATGACAAGTCGTGATGGTTTATTTGCTTCAGGTGATTGTGAATACGGTCCTATGACTATCGTAAATGCCGTAGGACAAGCAAAAAGAGCAGCTTCGGTCATAAGCAGATACATATACGATGGCAACATAAGTCTAACAAACGATGAGATAATGCAAGATCATTTTAGTCGTCTAAAAGTATATGATAAAAATGAAAAAATCTCAGGCTGGATGCCGGGCTTGCCAAGAGAAGTTAGCGAGAAACTTTCTACTAATATAAGAAAAAGTAACAACCTTGAGGTAAATTTGGGTTTTACTCAAGATGAAGCAAAAGCAGAAGCCCAGCGATGTATGAGGTGTTATTATATAGGTATGGTAGCAGTATGAGTGAAAGAACTATAAATAGAGGCAAAAAATTAAGCATAACGATAAATGGCACCAATTGTAGTGGCATATATGGCGAGACAATTTTACAAATAGCGAGACGAAACAATATATATATTCCTACTATGTGCTATCTTACAAAAGTATATCCAATAGCAAGCTGTCGTATGTGTATAGTTGATGTCAAAGGTGTAGATGGCTTTGTATTAAGCTGTCAAGAAAAAGCGATAAACAATGCTATCATCACGACAAATAGCGACAAACTATTTAAACATAGACAAAATATCATGAAGTTATATGATGTAAATCATCCACTACAATGCGGAGTTTGCGACAAAAGTGGCGAGTGCGACCTTCAAGACAAAACCTTGCAGTTTGATGTTGGTTCTCAAGAGTTTATGGCGAAAGAACAAAAAAGGCAAATTAAAACTTGGGGTGTGTTGAGTTATGACCCATCTTTATGTATATTGTGTGAAAAATGTGTGCGAACTTGCAACGAGATTATAGGCACAAAATCTTTGTATATCAAACTTGGTGGCTACAAATCAACCATAGACATAAGTATGTCAAAGTGTGAGCAGTGCGGGGATTGTATATCGGTTTGTCCTGTGGGTGCTATGGCATCAAGCGATTTTAAATACCGTTCAAATGTTTGGGAACTGTCTAAAACTCCATCAAGTTGTGCTCACTGTAGTGCTGGTTGTGCTTTGTCATATGAAAGCAAACCAGTGCGAGATGAAAGTGGCAAACAAACAGAGCAAATAGTTAGAGCGACAAATGACTATGAATTTTCTACATTGTGTGGAGCTGGACGGTTTGGTTTTAATTTTGCAAATACCTCATCAAGTTATGATACAAATATATTCAATAAAGCAGTTCAAGCTTTGAAAACTGCTGACACGATACTTTTTAACTCATACATCACAAATGAAGAGGCTTTTATACTTCAACAACTCAAAACAAAATTGGGTATAAAACTACACAACGAAGATGCCTTTTGCTACAAAAAGTTTCTAAAAAATTATACTTCAACATCTAACAACTCTTTATACACAGCGAACACAAAAGAGATATCAAATAGTGATTTGGTTGTTTTGATAGGCACAAGAGTAAGCCGCGACAACCCAGCGGTGAAATACGCTATAGCCCAAGCAAATAAAAAAAACAGAGCCAAATTTATATATATGCACCCTATCGATGACATAGCCTTAAGCGACAAATACTCAAAATTTATCAAATATGAAGCAGGAGCCGAAGAGGCAGTTATAGCGATGCTTGTATCGTGTTTGCTTCAAGACAATACGCAGATTAAAACATATGTAGATAGCTTGGATATAGGAAACTTAAGCGGTGAATCAAGCGTAGGCGAAGAGGAGATAGAGTATATAAAAAAACTATCAAAAAAACAAAAAAACAAAACCTTGATAATAGGAGAAGATATATACAGGCACAAAAATGCCACAAATATAGCTAAGTTGGTTGGTCTTGTCGATAGATACACTACATTTGATATTTGTTTGGTTCCTCCACAAACAAATAGTTTGGGAGTTGCTCTCATTTGTGATATGGATGAAAAAACGACAGGCAAAACATTTGGCTACAACAGAAGTGCTGATTTTGTTATAGGCAATATAGACAAGGTCGATATGGCTATGCCATCACTAAATCAACAAGAGGGCACCATATGCACTATAGACAAAAAAGTTGTGAACCTAAATGTCGCAGTAGGTTTCGATGGATACAACCTAAATGACATAGCAAATGAGATTTTAGACCAAAAACAAAACCTAACCATAAACTATACAAAAATGTTGCCTAAAAACAAGGGTTTTAGGGCTATAAAGTTTGATGACCTTCAAAATGGCTACAGCGATGGTGGTATCGATAAACGCGGATATGTTTTAGATACAAAAAAGAGCAAAAAATCTTTAGATACAAGCTGTCTTGACGCTATTGGCGAGATAGAAAGTTTTGATGGTAACATAATCTACAGGTGTGAACCACTTCATCAGTTTAATCACAACACCAATGTATCAGATATACTAAGAGCAGACGAACACCTTCGTGGTTCAAGTTCATTTGCAACTGCTGCTAAAATACAAGCGGGAGATATTGTCAAGATAACCTATGGGGATTTTGAGACTATCAGAACATTTAAAATAGACAAAACAATAAAAGGCACGATAGCACTTTATCCTACATTTAAAAATGGTTTAAAATACGACAAAATAGATGAGGGATATAGATACAAAAAAGTCAAAATAACAAAACTGGGCACATAAGAGATGTGTTGTTATTTATTTATAAAATATAGTTTTATTTTATGAACTTTTGCTACTGTTTGCAATCTTTTTTTGTGTTTATGGTCTTTTTGTTCTACGATTAGGGCGACAGCTGGGCGTTTGTTTGTTTTGATACCATAATACAAAGCTTGGCCTATACTTTCAGCCCACTTTTTAGCCCAATCTACCTCTATGGCATAGTTCGCTGTGAGACAATCAACTCTGGTGTTATCGTCTAAAACCACCTCTGTTTGTCCGCCATGTTTTTTGCAAAATATGCTCTGATAATACTTTTCGTTTTTCTTTGTTTCTTTTGTTTGTGGTTTGTCTTTGGTGTCAAAATCACTGGCAAAGTATGCCAGTATGGCGACTATTAGGGCTAATAGAGCTTTTATTTTCATATCTAATGGTATCATAAAAAACTTAAAAATTATTTATTTTGAGAAAATTATGATATAATAAACAAAAGGACAAGATATGAAATATATAATATTTATAATAATCGGGTTTTTTATGGTTGGATGTGGAGGTTCCGGCGGGGGTGGTGGAGCTTCAAGTAGTGGTGCTACAAGCGGTTATGACATACAAGTGCCATACATAATCAAAGTCAAAACAGACAACAACGGCACAAGCGCAAACGATGAGTTTACTATTGGGACAATCCCACAACTTTATAAATACAACTATCAAGTTGATTGTGCTTACGATGGTGCCACATTTACTCCAACAGCTACAGGCCAAGAGGGCAACTATACTTGTGTATATAATAGTTCTGGAATATATGACATAGCTATCAAAGGTGTTTTTCCTGCAATTGTTCAAAATCTTGATGACAATGCTAATGCAAATGGTGATAACTTAAAACTTACACAGATAGTTCAGTGGGGTGATAATGTATGGCTTGATATGCTTCAAGCATTTGCAGGATGCGAAAATATGACTATGACTGCTACAGACACACCAGATTTGAGCAAAGTTAACGATATGATAGCTATGTTTATGGATGCAAAAAAATTTAATGGCGATATTTCTGTGTGGGATGTGTCAAATGTTGTCAGCATGAATACTTTATTTGATGGGGCTTTAGTTTTTAACCAAGATATAAGCGGCTGGGACACGTCAAATGTAGAAGATATGAGTTATTTATTTTATGGGGCGGCTGCATTTAACCAAAATATAAGTGGCTGGGATACTTCAAAAGCCATAGATATGCAAGGTATGTTTGGTGGAGCTACAATTTTCAATCAAGACATAGGCAGCTGGGATACTTCAAAGGTTAAGGATATGAAAACTATGTTAGCAGGCTTGACAAATTTCAATCAAGATATAGGTAGTTGGGATACTTCAAAAGTTGAAGATATGAAAAATATGTTTTTTGGAGCGGCCATTTTCAATCAAGACATAGGCAGCTGGGATACTTCAAAAGTGGAAGATATGGAGCAGATGTTTTTTGAAGCTACCGCCTTTGACCAAAATATAAGCAATTGGGATACTTCAAAAGTTAAAGATATGAAGCTTATGTTTGATGGTGCTACAAGCTTCAACCATGATATAAGTAGTTGGGATGTGTCAAATGTAACTAATATGGAGCAGATGTTTTTCAATGCTACTGCCTTTGACCAAAATATAAGCGGGTGGAATGTCGCAAATGTGACAAGCTGGAGCCTTTTTCGTGATAGCAGTGCTTTAAGCGAAGCAAATACACCGACAAAATTTTGGTAGTGCATATGCTTTTAATTTATCTCTTTTTTTAAAGCAAACTTTGTTTTATATATTTTAGATACAATGCCTTAAAAATTAAAAGGATTTAAATTGGATGTAATGCAGATACAAAACATACTGCCACATAGGTATCCATTTTTGTTGGTTGATAGAGTTGAAGATATACAAGAAAATAAAAAAATAGTAGCATACAAAAATGTCTCTATGAGCGAGCCAGTATTTCAAGGGCACTTCCCAGGGCACCCAATATATCCAGGAGTTATGATACTCGAAGGTATGGCACAAGCGGGAGGTATATTGGCTTTCAAAAGTGCTGGTTTTACACACGAAGAGGCTAAATCAAAAGTGGTGTATTTCATAAGTATTGACAAAGCAAAGTTTAGAAATCCAGTAAGACCAGGCGATAAGTTAGTATATCATGTAGATGTATTGAAACTGCGAAAAACTCTCATAGTTTTGTCGGCGAAAGCTTATGTAGACGACACAATGGTTTGTGAAGCAAACTTAAAAGCTATGATAGTGGACAAATAAGCTTGTCAAATATACATAAAACTGCTACCATAAACACAGGCGCAAAGATAAGCGACACCGCTACTGTGGGAGCATATACCATAATAGGCAAAGATGCAACTATAGGCGATGGCACAACTGTGGCACCTTTTTGTGTAATAGATGGTGAGACAACGATAGGAAAAAACAATCAGATTTTTTCGCATTGTGTGTTGGGCACTATTCCACAAGATCTCAAATTCGCTGGCGAAGAGTCGCGACTAATCATAGGCGACAACAACAAAATACGAGAGTATACTTTCATAAACACAGGCACAAAAGCTAGCAAAAACAACACCACCTTTATAGGTAGTGGCAATCTTATCATGGCATACACTCATATAGGGCATGATTGTGTGATGGGAAACAATATCGTCATAGCAAATGCATGTGCAGTTGCGGGACATGTAACACTTGGCGACAACTCCATAATAGGTGGCTTAAGTGGTATTCATCAGTTTTGTTCGGTTGGTGAATTTGCTATGGTAGGGGGTGGCTCTATATTGGTGCAAGATATGCCTCCTTTTTGTGTGTGCGAAGGAAACAGAGCTGCTGTAAGAGGTCTAAATATCGTAGGGCTTAGGCGAAATTTTCAAAAAGATGACACCATTGCTATAAAAAAAGCTTACAAACAGATATTTGAATCAGGCGAACAAATCAGCCAAACTGCGAAAGATATACTAAAAACTACAGATAATAAATTTGTCAAAACATTGTGTGAATTTGTAGTCAATACAAAACGCGGCATATCTTTTGTCAGGAAAAATCGATGAGTAAAATAACTTGTGGTTTTTGTGGGCAAACTGACAATGACAACAACCCTATAATATCTGGCGAACATGCATCTATATGCAAAGAATGTGTAGATGCAGCACATGATATCATGCACAAACAATTAAACTCAAATCAAAAAGATATCAAACAAAAATTATCTACTCCATCGCAACTAAAAGCAACTCTGGACAAATACATAATAGGTCAAGACAGTGTCAAAAAATCCTTAAGCGTGGCTGTATATAACCACTACAAAAGAGTATTCAAAGATATAAAAGAAGACGACACAACATTGTCAAAATCCAACCTACTTCTCATAGGTCCTACAGGTAGTGGCAAAACACTTTTAGCTCAAACTATAGCTTCCTATCTTGATGTGCCGCTTGCTATAGCCGATGCTACAAGTTTAACTGAAGCTGGATATGTAGGGGATGATGTAGAAAATGTCCTCACAAGACTATTAAATGTCAGCGATGGAGATGTCAAAAAAGCACAAAACGGTATAATATTTATAGATGAGATAGACAAAATAGCAAGACTTAGTGAAAATAGATCAATCACCAGAGATGTTTCAGGCGAAGGAGTCCAACAAGCGTTATTGAAGATAATAGAAGGAAGCTTGGTCAATGTGCCAGAAAAGGGTGGTAGAAAGCACCCAGGAGAAAAACCAATCACCGTAGATACTACAAATATACTTTTCATATGTGGTGGCGCATTTGATGGCTTGGACAAGATCATCACAAAAAGATTGGGTGGCAATAGCATGGGCTTTAACCAAAAGAAAATCACCAACCAAGCAAAAGACAATATCATAAACGATGTGTCGCCAGATGATTTGGTGCATTATGGTTTGATACCTGAGCTTATAGGTAGACTCCATATGATAGCGGTGTTAGAAAAACTAAAGCTTGAGGATATGATACATATACTCATAGAGCCCAAAAATTCACTCGTAAAACAATACAAAAAACTATTTAAACTTGATGGAGTGAATCTGAAGTTTGATGATGAAGCCATCCAACTAATAGCAAAAAAAGCTATACAAAGGCAAACTGGAGCACGAGGATTGAGGTCGATTTTAGAAGAAATTATGCTTGATATTATGTTTGATTTGCCAGACACAAAAACCAAACAAACAACAATAACAAAAAATATAGTAGAAAAAAATTTAAAAGGAAAATAATATGTTTTTAGATAATCTTATAGGAATATTTAGCGATGATATGGCTATAGATTTAGGCACAGCAAATACTATAGTGTCTGTTAGCGGCAAAGGTATCATAATAAATGAGCCATCAGTAGTGGCCACAAAAACAGACAAGAGTGGCTCTGTCAAAATATTGGCAGTGGGAAGCGTAGCAAAAGATATGATAGGCAAAACTCCTACAAATATCACCGCAGTGCGACCTATGAAAGATGGAGTTATAGCTGATTTTGAGATGACCGAACGAATGATAAGGTATTTTATAGAAAAAGCTCACAAAAGAAGATCTTTTGTGCGGCCTCGTGTTGCTATATGCATACCACATGGTATCACACAAGTTGAAAGAAAAGCAGTTTATGAAAGTGCTTTGAGTGCCGGGGCGAGGCAAGTTTTTCTCGTGGAGGAACCTATGGTAGCTGCCCTTGGTGCTGGTATTCCGGTAAATGAGCCTTGTGGCAATATGATAGTAGATATAGGAGGTGGCACCACAGAAGTTGGTGTCACTTCATTGGGTGGGCTGGTGCTTAGCAAATCAATAAAAGTAGCCGGTGATAGATTTGATAAAGCTATTGTTGATTATGTTAGACAAACAACAAACTTAAATATAGGTGAAAGAACTGCGGAAAATATAAAGTTCAAAATAGGAGCAGCATATGAACTTGACGAACCTATCAAAATGTTTGTAAAAGGCCGAGATGGTAGTGGTTTTTTATCGACTATTGAACTGACGAGTTCGGATATAAAAGATGCACTGAAAGAACCATTAAAAGAAGTAGCCACTGCTATCCGCAATGTGCTTGAAGATATGCCAGCTGATTTGGCAGGCGATATAGTAGACAATGGTATCGTTTTAACCGGTGGCGGTGCCCTGATAAGAGGCATAGATGATTTTCTAAGCAATGCCATCAAACTCAAAGTGCAAATAGCCGAAGATCCTTTGTTGGCAGTAGCGAGAGGCACAGCTAAAGTGATAGAAGATAAAGACTTGTTGAAACTTATATCAGGTGAATAAGATATTTTTGATATTTTTATTTCTATTTCTAATAGGAATAATTTATCTTTTTGGTTTTGATAAAGCACTGTCTTCAAATATAGAAAATATAAACTACAATTTATCGAAAAAATATAGTGAAATACACCAAGTTATAAGTCAAATATCACAAAGACATATTTCACAAAAAAATCGCATAACCAAACTTCAAAATGACAATAGTGTGTATCAAAAACAAATAATACAACTAACAAAAGATTTAAAATATTATAAAAATAGGGCTGTTTTTATCAACTTGGACACTCCAGATAAAAATAGCACCCAAATAGCGAAAGTGATAGCAGTTCAAAATATATACACCTCAAGTAGATTTTGGATAAGTCTAAATGAAAAAATCACTGGTATCTCTGGTCTTATATCAAATAATTTTGCTGCTGGCATAGTCAAAATAGAACAAGACAAACCAATAATATATCTAAATCATGATGAGAAAGCAAATTATGGTGTTCGTATAGGAGATAGCCAGATATTAGGCATAGCACACGGACACAAAAATACAAAAAATATAATAATAAAATTTATCCCAACTTATAGCAAAGTAAAAGTAGGAGATGAAGTAGAAACAAACGGCTTGGATGATATATTTTATGCTGGCTTAAAAGTTGGCCGTGTTTTAGAAGTGATGAAAAACAATCAAAACTACAACGAAGCTATAGTCAAGCCATATGCTTCGCATAGTGTTCAAAAATATTATTATGTGTATTGAACAAAATTTTTCCTATTTTTTAGTGCTAATTTTAAGCTTGTTGTGCTATAATCACAAACTTTATGCGTCCATGGCTTAACTGGATATAGCACTGGGTTTCGGCCCCGGTGGTTGCGGGTTCAAATCCTGCTGGGCGTACCAACTTTATAATGCTTTTATAATCTTTTTAAGTTGTTTAAACTGCTTTTTTATCGTCCATTTTTTTGCTATTTTGCTATTTATTTTTTGATAAAGTTTGAGCTCGTCTGTATTTTCTATAAGCATATTTATTCTATAGCTTATAGTTTCATCGTAGCAACTATCCATAACTAAAAAACTATCGAGAAGTTCTGATGCGCTGTTTGTTTGTGGTGCGAATACTATGTTTTTGTTTGCCATAGCTATCAAACAATTATACGCGAAAAGCTTATTTGATGTAGGCAATATAAATATATCGCTTATATCAAATATCGTCTCTTTGGTCAATATAATTTTTTTTGACAATCCCATCTCATTTAAAAGTTGGACCGTTGGTTTGAGTTGAGATGTTTTTCCAGATATCACGGCTATGAAGTTGGAAGCTTCGATGCTATTGATGATTTTACAAAATACCTCTACTCCTGTTTTTTTGAACTCATTTGCTGTGAAATATAATATAGTAGTTTTTCTATGTAAGTTTCGTTTTTCTAAAAATATCTTTTTTTGTTGCTTGTCTATTTTTGGTATATCAACACTTGGGTATATCACATATATATTTTGTGGGCTTGTTTTGATTTTGTCGTTGTTTGTCATCAGCTCTTTTGTGGCATTTGAGCTTACTATCAATACAGATGAGATATTTATAAAATATATGTCTGTTTTAGATACTATGTCGTTGTGAAAAAATATGTCTATCTTTTGTTTTTCAAATAACTTCTGCTTTAAGTTGGGTTTTTTATATACTTGAAAATCATATTTGTCCATAAATTTTCGCACCAGCTTTGTTTTGGTCTTGAAATATATCGTCAATACAGCTCTTCTTCGAAACTTTTGACACCAAGTTCTACAAGTTTTTGGCAAACTTTGTGGCTGCTGCCATCTATGTCTACTATCAGTTTTGCTGGCGGTGCTTTGTCTATCTCTATGCTGGCACAACTACTTGACGCTATACTATAATCAAGCCTCAATCCTGTGCTGTCTTTTGTCCATAGGTTGTCGTTGAAGTTCGTAGCATCGCTTATGTCGTTTATGTCGCCTTTGATTAGATAATAACTTTTGATAGCTCTGCTTATGGCACTTATGTCTTGTTTTATGGAATTCGCTACTGCATATTCTCTGGTATCATTGAACTTTGGCAGGGCAAATGATGTAAGCACCCCTATGACTACTATCACAAATATAAGCTCTATCAAAGTAAATGCTTGTTTCATAATGTCCCTTTGTTTGAATGTAGCATTATATCATATTTTGCTAAATTTTTCAAATTGGCAGTTTTTTGAGTATCTTTAAACTTATTGTGATATAATGCGACACAGCTTGTGGGTTATTAGCTCAGCTGGTTAGAGCACTCGGCTCATAACCGAGTGGTCGAAGGTTCGAGTCCTTCATGACCCACCATATCTATTTGCGGGTGTAGCTCAGTTGGCTAGAGCTTCTGCCTTCCAAGCAGACTGTCGCGCGTTCGAGTCGCGTCACCCGCTCCATAGATGGCTGTGCCTTTGTTTTAACTCTTTAAAATTTTCTATATTTATATCGCTGTTTATGTTTATATCTTTGTTTATATATATTGTTTTTCCTATTTTTGCTCTCTTGCCACATATTATATCACTATCTTTGTCGCCTATTAGCACAGACCCAGCTACATCTATATCAAACTTTTTCACTGCCTCGTCTATCATATATCTCTTGGGTTTTCGGCACACACAATTTTGTTGTGGAGTATGTGGACAAAAATATGTCCAAGATATCTTTATATCGTTTTTGGCAAACTGGTCTATCATCCAGCTATTTAAAAGTTCAAAATCATCTTTCGTATAATACCCTCGCCCTATACCTGACTGGTTTGTGATGACGACTATGATAAATCCGTGGCTCAAAAATAGCTTACAAATATCAAATATGTCTGCCACAAACTCAAAATCCTCTATCCTATGTAAATATTGTTTGTCTATATTTATGACCCCATCTCTATCTAAAAACAAAGCTCTAGTCATAAGGCAAATTCCTCGACAAAATCATCGTCTATATCTACGATACCCCTTTGTCGCAAACTATCTAACACCTCTTTACTACACTCCACATCATGTGGCCATCGTCTGCTAAAGCCATCTATATTTGTCTTGTTGGTAGCATCTATATACACGACACCATCTATATTATATATATCTCTTTGGGCATCTATGTTGTTTGCCACTCGCCATACTATCATATATGGGTAGTCTAAGTTGTTTCTCTTGTCATCTATCAGTACAACTATCTTGAAACAATCATTCATCTGCTTTATATCATCTATAACATCTTTGGCTGTCAATATTTTGTCTATTTTTAGCACGGTTATAGGATTGCTCGTCTCTTTTGCAAACTGCCGACAGGCGACTATCTGTTTGTTTTTGATCTTTAGTTTTTCATATAATATATCATCGTTTTGTGGTTTAAAATCGTTTGTGATTTTATCGCAAGTAGCATCGACTCCGAGCTTACCTCCACTAGCAAACTGGTTGCTGGAATGATCAAGAGCATCTAACACACCGCTGGTTATGAGCATATTTTTTGGATCAAACCTATCTAGTATCCATCTCGTGATAGCTTCGCCGTCCTCTAAACATGGAGCTATGCTATCTACAAATATAGCATGTTTGACAAAACTCATCTGTCCCACACCCCAAAATGCATGCATCATCTGTTGGCTATGGTTTGGGTATTTTGGATCTAGTTTGACCAATATCAAGTTGTGAAATACTCCGTTTTCTGGCATAAAATAGTCTATCATATCAGGAGCGGTAGTTTGTAGTAGTGGCAAAAATATCTTCGAAGTAGCATATCCCATATATTTGTCTTCAAGTGGCGGTTTGCCTACGACTGTAGCTGTAAATGTAGGAGAGTTTTGATATGTTATCGCCGTGACATCTAGCACTGGATACTGCTCTTGCAAAGTATAATACCCAGTGTGGTCGCCAAATGGTCCTTCGGTTTTCATCTTGTTTGTATCCACAAAACCCTCTATGACTACATCTACATCAAAAGGCACATATATATCGTTGGTTATGCTTTTGACCAGCTTGGCATTTTGTTTTTTGATAAATCCATATAGTAGCAACTCAAATATCCCTATAGGTAGCGGAGCTTGAGCGCACCATACATACAGCGGATCGCCTCCTATAGCTATAGATACTGGCATAGGCTTTTTTGCCTTTTTGTATTCGTGGAAAAAGTGGTTGGCGTCTTTGTGTATTTGCCAGTGCAAACCTACTGTCTTGTCGTCATATATTTGTAGTCTATACAGCCCCACATTTGACATAGTTCCATCTATCGAAGTGGTATATACTTGGCCCGTAGTTATAAATGGTCCGCCATCTTGCTCCCAAGTAGTCAGCACTGGTATATCGCCTAAGTTTATATGCTCTTTTAGCTTGATGATCTCTTGGCATTTGCCTTTGGTTTTGAGCCTTTTGGGTGTCAGGTATTTTAGATCAAATAGCTTTTTGCCAAACTTTAACCTGTCTATAAATCCAGCAGGTGGTTTAAGCTTGAACAGTCCGCTAATCTCTTGAGATATTTTGTCTATATCGCCTATGAGAAGTCGCACTGCTTTGTGCGAACCAAATATATTCATCAATACTGGCATATCAAACTTTTTGTTATGCTTTTTGTCTATTGGGCGAGTAAAGAGCAATGCCCGACTGTCTGGCTTTTTGACCTCTATATATGCTATATGAGGGATCTCTAGATTTATATCAAGTGGCTCGTCTATGATACGCAGTAGGTCATTTGCTTTTAACATCTCTATCAGTTGGGTTGTGTTCATGTGTTGTCCTTTATGCTTTTAATCATCATATCATCCTGCATATGCTACCCTATACTCTTTTCTTTTTTCATCTATCAATTTTGATTTCCCATCATCATCATAACACCAAAACATCCAGCCATTGCAACTTTCGCTTTGCAAGATTTTAGCACCTATTTGATGGATAGATCCTATACCCACATCATTTTGTATAGTTCCATTTTCCAATACCTTTGCAAAATGTTTTTTGTTTTTTGTAAATATGGTTTGTCCTATATCAAAATAGTTTTTTGATACCAAGCTATCCATGCTAACTCTCATCAAAGCCTCTTTTGGTGGTTCTTTTAGTTGTATATCTTTGTAATCATCTGTATCTATTTGTGCCAATCTTTGTTTTGATATTTCTATATATTCTATCTCTTTTTCTATGCCTATAGCTTTTCTGTTTAATTTTTTGGCTACCGCACATGTCGTGCCACTTCCTGAAAATGGATCGAGGACTATATCATGTTCTTTACTACTTGACAAGATAACTCTTTTGAGTAGTTCTTCTGGCTTTTGCGTAGAGTGTGCCTTTTTGCCATCATCTCCTTTTATCCTCTCGTGTCCTGTGCAAAGTGCTATATTCCATACAGAGGTCATCTGTTTACCTCCGTTTAGCTGTTTCATCACATTATGATTGAAAGTATATTTTTTTTGTGTTTCACTTTTTTTTGCCCATATCATCGTCTCTGTGGCATTTGTAAATCGCACACCTCTAAAGTTTGGCATAGGGTTAGATTTGTGCCACTGGACATCATTTAGTATCCAAAATCCCAAGTCCATCATAATCTTGCCAACTCTAAATATATTGTGATACGACCCAATCACCCAGATGGTAGCTTCGTCATTCATGACTTCACGACAAGCCTCTAACCAATTTTTTGTAAATTTATCGTATTGTTCATTTGTATCAAACTTATCCCAATCATCGACAACACCGTCTGCTTTGGTTTGGTTTGGTCTGTATAGCTCGTTTTTTAGCTGTAGGTTATAAGGTGGGTCAGCAAATATCAAATCAACCGATTTTTTTGGTATTTTTTTTAACACTTCTATACAATCGCCATTGTATATCCTATATCTGTTTTCTATCAAGTCGTTGGGAGTAAATCTTAGTTTTTCATCTATCATTTTTGTCCTTTGTTTTTTGTATATGCTTGGCTACCGTTTGGCTACTTCCATGCTCCAAATACTCTCGCAATATTTTTGAGTTGCTTATAAATTTTTGCTTGTCTGTATTTTTGTATTCATCTATTAAGTTTGCCACATTGACCTCATCTTGTAGATATTCGTTGTGAAATTTTGTTTGCTTTAGTTTATCGAACATTATGTTTGCTATCCCTATATATCGTATCTTTAAAAAAAACCGAGCTATAAACATATCAAGCTTTTTGGCTATATAAACAAGAGCAAACGGCGACCCTATGATACCAGCTTCCAGTGTAGCCGTGCCACTACAGATATAAGCGAACTCAACTCCAAGCAAAACTTTTCTCGAATTATGTTCAACTATAAACTTAGATATATCGCCATAATGCTTATCTATAAATTCATCATCAAAACTCTCTGGCACTACTAATATATGCTTTTTTTGTGGTATAGCTGTGGCAACTTGTCTAAACACTGGCATAAGAGAGCTTATCTCTGCTTTTCTGCTACCGGGCATATATGCTATACGGTTATTTGATACAGGTTTATCTACAAATTTATCTATCTCGTCCAATAGCGGATGTCCTACATAAGATATCTTCTCTTTGTCTTGATAAAGCTCTGACTCAAACGGCAATATAGAAAATAACTTATCACAAGTAGCTTGCAAAGTTTGTATCCTACCCTTTTTCCACACCCATGCTTGCGGCAAAATATAATAATATATCTTTTTTGTAGGATATACCTTTCGTATCTTTTTGGCTAACGGTAAGTTAAAACCAGAGCTATCTAGGAGCAGCACTACATCTACATCTCTGGCTAAGGCAACCATATCTTTGTTTAGTCGCATAAGATATCTTAGGTTTTTCAATGCATCTACAAACCCCATGATAGTATTAGATGTAGTATCGTAGTCACTATGGCCTAACTCGCGGCTGTATATTCCTCTAAACTTTATACTCTCATGCATATGCTTCATAAGCTCTTTGAGATGCATATTTGACGACTTTTCCAAAGCAGATACTAAAATTTTCATGGGATGTTTGAGCCTCTTTTGATTGTTTGATGTATCTTATCATTTTTTGCTTAATATCTGTTTTTTATTGTGTTTAGTAAGTTTGGGGGTGTTTTTAAGAATTTTTGGCTAAAATATCCAACTTTTATCATCATATATTTTGTTTTGATAAAAGCCTTGCTAATAGTTCCAAACTATTGGCTCAAACCAAAAGGAGAAAAAGATGAGTAGAGTTAGAAGATACGAGACTATGTTTATATTAAAAACAACGATAGAGCCTGAAATTTGTTTGAAGCAAATAGAAAACATAAAAGAAAACATATTGTCAAATGGCGGAGAGATTGAAACTATAGACGATATGGGTTCGAGACAGTTAGCATATGAGATAAACAAAAATAAAAGAGGGCATTATGTAGTCATATACTTCAAAGCGCCCACAAGTAGTATCAAAGAGTTAGAAAGACTAAATACAATAAATGAAAATATACTTAGATTTATATTTATAAAATTTGATACAAATAAAGAGATAGCAAACTGGGACAATATGGTAGCTTTGTGCAAAAAGAAAAAAACCGAGCAGCAAAATGAAACCAACGAAGAAACCAACACAAAAAATGAAACAAAAGTTGAAAAATCAACTCCAGAAGATGAAACCAACACAAAAAATGAAACAAAAGTTGAAAAATCAACTCCAGAAGATGAAACCAACACAAAAAATGAAACAAAAGTTGAAAAATCAACTCCAGAAGATGAAACCAACACAGAATATAAAACTAAGATTGAAAAATCAACTCCAGAAGATGAGGATATATAGATGTATAACAAAATAGTGATGATAGGACACTTGACAAGAGATATAGAGCTTAGATTTTTGTCAAGCGGCACAGCAGTAGGAAAAAGTAGCATAGCTACAAACCATAGCTATAAAACAGCCAGTGGTGAGAAAAAAGATGAAATATGCTTTTTGGAGTTTGATGTATTTGGAAAGCCTGCCGAAATTATCAACCAATATGTCAAAAAGGGACATAAAATTTTACTTGAAGGCAGATTGGTTTTGCAACAATGGACGGCTCAAGATGGTAGCAAACGAAGCAAGCACTCTTTGAGGGTTGAGAGTTTTAAGTTTATGGACAATCGTGGTGAAAATCAAACACAAAGCCAAAATAGCTACAACAATAATCAAAAACAAGAATACAAACAACCCCAACAATCACCGCAATCCCAACCTATCAAAGAGATAGATATCTCAAATGACGAAATACCATTTTAAGGAAAATATATGTTAACACAAAAAAGAAAATTCGCAAAAAAATATTGTAAATACAGCCAGATGAAGGTTGATTATATTGACTATAAGGATACATCTCTTATAAAAATATCTTTAAGCGAGAGAGGCAAAATCATGCCTAGAAGATTGACCGGCACAAGCAAAAAACACCAAGAGATGGTAGAGATAGCAATAAAAAGAGCAAGACATATGGCTATTATTCCTTATGTAGTAGATACCAAAAACTTATCTGCTCCTGCTTTTATGACATTTAAATAGAGCTTTTTGTATTGAGGTATTAGAATACTTTTACAATACAAACTTTTCAAAGTTTGATTTCGTAGAAAGAGACATAGACATAACCACAAGCAAAGCTATTGTTTGTGGCGCAAAAGGTAGCGGCAAGACAACCATATTGTTTGATTATTTAAGCAGGTTTAAGAATGACAGCTATATTTATATTGATTTCAAAGATACAAAACTTACCAATTTTGCTTTTTTTGAAAATATAAACAAGTTTTTACTATCAAACAATATCAAAACTATTGTATTGGATAATTTTGATATCTCTTTACCAATTCCAAACATCAAAAATATCATAATAATAGTTGAAGAGAGGCTTAAAAAGCCAAAATTTAAAACTATATTTTTGCAAGCTTTGAAATTCAAAGAGTTTCTTCTTTTTGACAAGCATCAAAGTATCACAACTTCATTTGATTTTTTCTTGAAATATGGCAATTTACCACAAACAATAAAAACGCCCCTGCTCTATAGAAAAAATCAGCTCAAGCTTCACTTGGAATCATTGTGTGAAAACAAAACACAATTTATCATACTAAAAGAGATACTTAAAGTTGGTGGCACAATAGTATCAAAAAATCAAATATACCACAGAACAAAAAAACAAATCAAAATATCAAAAGACAAATTTTTTAATTTTATGAAAAAATTGGAATCTCAAAATATAATTTATTTTATTTCAAAATATGGTTATGATGGCTCTTTAAAAAAGATGTTTATACATAATTTTGTCTATATTTCGAGCTTAAATATCACAAATAAGTTTAAACACCAGTTTGAAAATATGGTATATCTTGAGCTGTGTGCACAATGTACTATATTTTATATAAATAAAATTGATTTTTATATACCAAGCTTAAAAACTATATATTTATGTATGCCATTTTTTTCAACATATGATATAAAACAAGAGGTGTTTGAATTTATAGAAACAGAAGATATAAAAAAAATTATAATTATCACAATAAACAAAAAGGAGAGTTTTAGTTTAAACAAAATCAAATGTGAAGTAATTCCCTTCTATAGCTGGGCTGCATTATGATATTTTGTGGCATAGACGAGGCTGGTCGTGGCCCTTTATGTGGTCCTTTGGTCGTAGCTGGAGTTATCTTAAACAACAAAATAGATGGGCTTAATGATTCTAAAAAATTATCTGCAAAAAATCGTGATATTTTATATGACAAAATAGTATTAAACTCAAACTATTTTATATCGTTTAGTTCAAATTATGAGATAGACAAATATGGTTTAAGTTGTTGTATGTCTAAATCAATAAAAGAGATAATCAAAAACATAAAAGCAGATTTATATCTCATAGATGGAAATACTACATTTAAAGTTCCAAATATATCAAATGAAATAAAAGCAGACCAAAAATACCATGAAGTTATGTGCTCTTCTATATTGGCAAAAGTTAGTCGCGATAGACATATGATATCACAACATAAACTATACCCAAACTACGGTTTTGATAAAAACAAAGGTTATGGTACCAAAACGCACTATGAAGCTATAAAAAAGTATGGTCTAACACCGATACACAGAAAAAGTTTTAAAATAGTTATTTGACAAATAATTTTATTTTCTATTTGTGTCTATATGTGTGTGTCAAGGCTATAGCAATAGCATCGCTTATATCAAGAGGTTTTATCTCTTTTTTTATTTTTAGTAAAATTTTAACCATATATCTTACTTGTTCTTTGGTGGCTTTTGCTTTTCCTGTAACAGCTTTTTTAACCTGAAGTGGCGTGTATTCATAAAATTTTTCAGTTTTTAGTAGTATTTTCATAGCTATCGCTCCTCTAAATTGAGCTAGTTTGAGAACTGTTTTTGGATTAAAAGCAAAAAATATATCCTCTATAGCTACTTCATTTATATCATATTTTTCAAACAACATATCTATACCCAAAGATAACTCTACCATCTGTGTTTGTAAAATTTTTGATTTTATATTAAATAACCCTGCACCTAAAAGTTTCTTTTCACTTCTTTTCACATCTAATACAGCCCATGCACAGTTTATAGTTCCAGGATCTATGCCTAAAACTATGCGTTTTTTCATATTTTCACACCTTTTCTTTATTTATGAAAAGTTTTTCACTCATAAAATTTTATCTATTTTATAATAATTTTATAAAATTATGGTATAATATGATATAAAAAGGAGTATAGTGAAAAATAAGATATTAGAAATTTTTAAAAAAGATATAAATAAAAATTATTATGAAAATTATATATCACAACTTAACTTCAAAAAATTAAGTGATGACAACAAAACTATAACTTTTGAAATTCCAAATAAATATCTTTCAAACTATATAAAAACAAAATTTTTAGATACTCTTAAACAAATCTTAAAAAAAAATCCAACCTTTAAAAATATAGAAAATATAAATTTATCTATTTTGGGTGAAAAAAATAGCATGAAAAAACAAAATACAAATAAATCAAAAGACATAGTAAGTTTCAACAAATCATATACTTTTGAAAATTTTGTTGTTGGTCCATCAAATGAAGAAGCATACACAGTGTGTAAAACAATTGTTGAAAAAAATAGCAAACAATATAATCCTGTATTTATATATAGTAGCACAGGACTTGGAAAAACTCACTTGCTGCAATCTGTAGGAAATTGTCTTTTAGAAAAAAATAAAAATGTTTTATATATATCAGCGGAAAATTTTATGAATGATTATACTTATTCTATAAAAATTGATTCTATGCCTAAATTTCGTGAAAAATACAGAAAATGTGATATTCTATTGCTTGATGATGTGGCATTTTTAACAAATAAACCACATACGCAAGATGAATTTTTTCATACATTTAATGAACTTCATTCATCAAATAAACAAATAATAATGACAAGTGATAGACTACCATCTAAAATACACAACTTAGTAGATAGATTGCAAACTAGATTTGAATGGGGTTTAATAATAGACATAAAACCTCCACAACTAAAAACAAAAATAGATATAATCAAAAAAAAGAGTGAATTAAATGGTATTATTTTAGATGATGAAATTATACAATATATAGCTTTGAATATAGATAGTTCTATAAGAGAAATTGAGAGTATATTGGTAAGAATAAACGCAAGTGTAAATCTATTAAATCAAAATATTGACTTAGGATTGGTTAAAGAGCTATTAAAAAATCAAATATCAGAAAAAAATAAGTTCATCACTATTGTTGATATTATTGAAACGATTACAAAAGAATTAAATATAAAATCACAAGATTTAAAAAGTAGCAAAAGAACAGCAAAAATAGTTAAAGCTAGGCGTATTGTTATATATTTATCAAGAAAACTAACATACAACTCAATGCCAGAGATTGCAAAGTATCTTCGTATGAAAAATCACTCATCTATATCAAAAAATATAAAAAAAACAGAGCAACTAATAGATGAGGATAAAGATTTTGAACAATTGATAAATAGTATTAAGAAAAAAATAGAAACAACAAAGATACAGGATAATTAGATGTGAATAAAACTACTAATCTTTTCACTATAAGATTAGCTTAAATAGGAAGTAAATTGTAGTTATTCACATATTCAACATGACTACTACTACTACTAAAATAAATAAAGGAAAAAAATGAAATTTAAAATCAATAGAAATATTTTAGATAATATTTTGACAACAATACAACCATTTTTAGATAAAAAAGATGATAGTAATATTACTTCTCATATCTATATAAAATTAGAAGATAATACACTTACATTTATTGCAACTGATTATGAGATATATTTATCAAAAAATATAGATATATCTTTTGCTTCTGAAAATGGAGAAGCTACAATAAACGGAAAGAATTTTTTGAATATTATCAAAAGACTAAATGAAAATGAAATATCCATAGAAACTATAAAAACAAATATAAAAATAAAACAAAATAGAAGTAATTTTGTTTTACCTATGTATGATAGTTCAGATTTTCCAATACTAAAAGATGATACAAATACAAAAAAACTAAATATAAACTCTATTTATCTTATAAACTCTTTGATAAAAATAATACCAAGTATAGATACTAATAATCCAAAATATACTCTAAATGGAGCTCTTATAGATATTAAATCAAATAAAATAAATTTTGTATCTACTGATACAAAAAGACTATCTATAATAAAAATGGAAAATATGTCAAATGATGAAAAACAAATAATAATTCCTAAAAAAGCTATAGAACAAATAACAAAACTATTTTTAGATAATATGGATATTTATTGTGATAATACAAACTTAAAAATAGTTACAAAAGATACATACTTTAATACAAAACTAATAAGTGGAGATTATGCTTCTTATGAAAGAATAATTCCCGATAATTTTAAATATACAATAAAATTAAATAAAGCAATGCTGATAGAATCAATAAAGCTAATAACCATACTAAATAATGAAATAAAAATTGAATTTAGTAACAATGAAATAGTATTTAACTCTATAGATGATAATAATAAATCACAAACAAAATTGGATATAAATTTAAACATAGATGAAAATTTTTATATAGCAGCAAATAGTAGATATATTTTAGATTTTTTATCAGTTTCTTCAAATGAAGAGGTTAATATTTGTTTTAATGAATCAAATCTTCCTTTTATGTTAAAAGATGAAAAACTAAAAACTATAATTATGCCACTAATGATTGATTAAAAAGGAAAAAAATGGAACAAAATTACAAAGCTACAAATATCAAAGTTTTAAAAGGACTTGAAGCTGTTAGAAAAAGACCGGGTATGTATATTGGAAGCACCGATGAAAGAGGATTGCATCATTTGGTATATGAAGTAGTAGATAACTCTATAGATGAAGCAATGGCTGGATATTGTGATAAAATAGTTATAAAAATAACTAAAAACAAAACTATAATAGTAAGCGACAATGGAAGAGGAATACCTACAGAAATACACCCGATTGAAAAAATAAGTGCTGCTACTGTTGTATTGACGGTTTTGCACGCAGGTGGAAAATTTGATAAAGATACATATAAAGTTTCTGGCGGACTTCACGGAGTTGGAGTTTCTGTTGTAAATGCACTGTCTCAGGAATTAAAAATGACTATACAAAGAGATGGAAAAACACATTATCAAGAGTTTTCGAAAGGTATAGCAAAAGAAATACTTAAAGAAGTAGGGAAAACTAAAAAAACAGGAACAACTATAGAATTTTTGCCAGATATGAGTATATTTGAGACAGGAGAGTTTATATTTGAGACACTTTCAAGAAGGTTTAAAGAAGTTGCATATCTAAATCCAAAAATAACAATAAATTTGATAGATGAAAGAGATGATAAAAATGAAACATATCATTTTGAAGGTGGTATATCTCAATTTGTAAGTGATTTAAACAAAAATATAGCTATAACCAAACCTATATCATTTAGTGTGTTAAAAGAGGGTATAGAAGCTGATATAGCACTTTTATATAATGACTCATATGTGGAAAAAACACAAAGTTTTGTAAATAATATACGCACGATTGATGGAGGAACACACGAAACAGGATTTAAGGCTGGTTTAACAAGAAGTATCATAAAATATATCAAAGAGAATGCAAAAGCAAGTGAAAAAGATACTAAAATAACCGGCGATGATACAAGGGAGGGTTTGATAGCTGTTGTATCAGTAAAAATTCCTGAACCTCAATTTGAAGGACAAACAAAAAGTAAATTGGGTTCATCTTATGCCAAACCAATATGCCAAAAAATAACAACAGACTCGCTAAATAAATATTTTGAAGAGAACCCTACACAAGCAAAATATGTCATGGAAAAAACACTCGCAGCTAGCAGAGGAAGAGAAGCAGCAAAAAAAGCAAGAGATTTAACGAGAACAAAATCTGGAGTTTCTGTAGGCACACTTCCTGGAAAACTTGCAGACTGTCAAAGTAAAGATCCGGAAATTTGTGAGATATATCTTGTAGAAGGAGATAGTGCAGGAGGTAGTGCAAAACAAGGTAGAGATAGAGTTTATCAAGCAATACTTCCACTTAAAGGGAAAATACTAAATGTAGAAAAAAGTAGAATAGATAAAATTTTAAAATCTGAAGAGATTAAAAATATGATTACTGCATTAGGGTGTGGAATTGGTGAAGATTTTGATGAAACAAAAATAAGATATCATAAAATTATTATAATGACAGATGCAGATGTAGATGGAAGCCATATACAAACATTGCTTTTGACATTTTTTTTCAGGTTTTTGCGTCCTATTATAGAGCACGGATATCTTTATATAGCACAACCACCACTATATAAATATAAAAAAGGAAAAAATGAAATATATCTCAAAGATGATACTGCTTTAAATAATTATCTTATATCAAATGGTTTAGAAAAATATGAGTTTGATGGTATGGGTTACAATGATTTACTTGATATGTTTAAAGTTGTAGCGTCTTATAGGTCAATGTTGAACAATCTTAAAAAACGTTATAGTTTGATAGATTTAATCAAACATATAATAGAAAATAAACAACTATTATCTAAATCATTTGATAAAATGTTTATAGATGTCAAAAAATTTTTAAAATCAAAAAATTATAATATTTTAAATAAACAAATAGATAAAGAGTATATCCATATATATGTGCAAACAGATGTAGGATTAGAAGAGCTCAAAATAGATGACGCACTGATAACATCACCATTTTTTTGTGAGGCTATATATCTTTTTGAGAAAATCAATGAAAGAGATTTGACACTTTTTGAAAACCAAGATTTGATAGATATTTTAGGAAATATAGAAGAAAATGCAAAAAAAGGTGCCTATATTCAAAGATATAAAGGATTAGGCGAGATGAATCCAGACCAACTATGGGAAACAACTATGACAAAAGAAGACAGAAATTTATTGAAAGTAAATATCGATAATTTTGAAGTAGCAAGCGAAACTTTCACTTTGTTTATGGGAGACGAGGTAGAACCAAGAAGAAAATATATTGAAGATCATGCAAAAGATGTGCAACACTTAGATGTATAAATGTTATTGACAAAAAAAAGTGAATATGCCCTATTGGCATTTGTTTATATATCTAATAAAGAGGCTTATATAAGTGTAGATGAGGTATCGAAAGAGCTCAATATATCAAAAACATATCTTGCCAAAATTTTACAAAATTTTACAAAACACGATATTTTAAAATCAAACAAAGGCAAAAATGGTGGCTTTAAATTAAATAAAAATGCAAAAAATATAAATATTTTTGATATCATAAATATAGCAGAAAACAAAACTGCTTCTGTGTTTGATTGTTCCGCAAATATACAAGAATGTAATCAAAAAAAACAGTTTTGCCAAATTTGGCCACTTTTAAATAATTTACAAAATAAAATAGATAGTTTTTTAAAACAATTAACATTGAATGATATCAAATAAAGGCACAACTATGATAAAATATAATTTTATTCATCTTTCTCATACTGATTTAGATGGATATTGTTGTCAATATATGACAAAGAAAATATACACAAATGCTATATATTTAAATGCCAATTATGGTTTTGAGGTCAAAGAGAATATCAAATATATATTTGGGTTGATTAAAAATAGTGAAAAAAAAGATATTTTTTTGTTGATAACTGATATTAATTTGTCTATAAAAGAAGCCATACAAATAGATGATTTTGTAGCAAAACAAAATAGTCTTGGATTTAATATCAAACTGCAACTACTTGACCACCATATAAGTGGTTTAAAATGCGCAAATAGATTTAGTTGGTATAAATTAGACGATACAAAAAGCGCTAGTAAAATAACTTATGAATACTTAAAAACAAATTTTGAAAATTTTGAAAAAACTTGTGAAAATGGGTTTGACGATTATATAAAAGCAGTAAATGCTGTCGATATATGGCTTGAAAAAGATATCTATTTTGAATATGGCAAAGTTCTTTTGACTATGATATCTAAGTCTTTTGAGATAAATAGTCTTATGTTTGATACAAATAGTAGAAATTATAGATTTTATTTGATAGAAAAAAGCATCAAACTAATACACGAAAAAGATGCAAATATAAAACTCGATGAAACTTTATATTTTCTCAAAAAAGATTTTATGAGAATAGGAAATACAAATGATACTTTTGAAAATATAAGGTCGCAATATATATCAAAAATATTAAGCGATGAAAAAGAAAAACTCATGGTCAAATATCTAAACTACAAGGGCATTTTGACATATAGTATGGGCAACATATCTATATTGGCAAACAAATTTTTAAAAACCAATAACGATATTGATTTTTTTATGGATATAAACAAAAAAGGTCGCATAAGTATTCGCTCAAATGACAAGATAGATGTATCGAAACTGGCATTTGACATAAATGAAGGTGGAGGACATAAAAATGCTGCCGGAGTTAGCCTAAACGATTTTAGAGAAGATATATTTTATACCAATATAAATAATTTTATACAACAAAAACTTGACAACATCTAACCAGATACAAAATAGTTTTGATAAAAAAGCGAATATATATGAAAACTTTAATATAATTCAAAAAATTGTCAGCAAGGCAGTGGTTCGTGATATAAAAAACGAGCCAAAAAAGATACTCGAACTAGGTTGTGGTAGCGGACAAATATACAAACAAATACACTGGGAGATAAAACAATATAAAGCAGTTGATTTTTCGCAAATTATGTGTGACCAGCACCCAAAAGATAAAAATTTACAAGTAGTGCTGGCAAATTTTGATGATACAAATTTTTTGAAAATTTTGAAAAACGAAAGATATGATTATGTTGTTTCATCTTCGGCTTTACAGTGGTCTAACAATATAGACAATTTATTAAAAATTTTACAAAAAATATCGCCAAATATCGCCATAGCTATGTTCACTTCAAATACATTTAAAAATATTTTTGATATCACAAAAAAAATTTCACCGATATTAGATAAAAATAGTATAAAAAAAAGATTTGATAAATATTTTTTATGTGAATATGAAACACACAATTATAAACTTAAGTTTGAAAACAAAAAAGATATTTTTAGATTTATCAAAAATAGCGGAGTATCAGCGGGTGTTAAATTGAACTTTATAGAAGCTAAAAATTTATGGCAAAATTATGATAAAGATTATTTGCAGTTTGAAGTTATTTATATCAACACAAATACAAAATAACCCCTATTCTAACTTTTAAAGCTATAATAGGGGTAGTATAAACAAACTTTTTGTAGTTTGATGTTTTTTTAATTTTTGATACAACGCACACTAAAACCATATGCTCTGTTTGCAATTTGCGGACTTTGTAAACTGCCACTTGTTATCAAAGCTGACCAACCATTTGTTGTGTCGTTTGTGTCATTTACCCAAAAATCAGCTTCAAGTCCAACATTTGTCAAAACTCCATCTCCACTATATCTATACCCTGCTTGCGGAATTTTGAGAAACCCGTCAAAATTGGTATCATCAAATGGAGTGCTTATATCAAGCTCCGCTTGTAGTTCCGCTTTTGTTGGCACTCTATAGTTTGGCGGACAATACTTGTCGTTGTCATTGGAAGTCATCAAAGCTTGTCTGGCTGAGCCATCTGTATCTACGCTCGCCCAATCAGAATTGCTATAAACAAAGCTATCATTTGTATCATCTATAGCTATCATTTGTGTTGTTGTTGTCGTGCTTGTTCGTATTTCGTGACCGTTTATTTGTCTACCCCACTGATACAAATCGCCATAACAGTTAGTATCAGTTTTGCTGACACATACCTGGTCTGCTCCTTGGTTTCTATCTAACCAAATTTTAGTAGTTCTTGATGATGTTACCTCTTGATAAGTTTTGCCATTGAACTCAACAACTACAGCGCTACTTCCACCACCAGAAGAGCCACCGTCACCTCCTCCGCCACTACCGCAACCAGCTATCAAAACGCCAACAACCGCCAAAACACTAAACCTACTAAAGATTTGAGGAGTTAATTTACCCCCCCCCTCATGTTTATGATTTTTTTCATATATTTTCCTTTTTTATATTCACTAAACTATGAACTATTTAGATAGTTGTATTTTACCCAAAAAAATATAAATTTATATTTTTTAGATAAAATACAAAAAAAGGATAAACATGGGACTAAATATATATTATGACAAAGATTGTGATATAAATATCATAAAAAGCAAAAAAGTAGCGATGATTGGTTTTGGAAGTCAGGGACACGCACATGCAGAAAATTTGCGAGACAGTGGTGTAGATGTAGTAGTAGGATTAAGAGGTGGCGGAGCATCGTGGGATAAAGCGATAACAAAAGGTTTTGATACTATGAGCGTAGCAGATGCCACAAGCAAAGCAGATGTCGTGATGATACTTTTGCCAGACGAAAATCAAGCAAAAGTTTATAAAAATGAGATAGAGCCAAACTTGAAAAAAGGTGCAACTATAGCATTTGGGCATGGGTTCAATATACACTATGGTAGAGTTTCGCCGCGAAAAGATATAAATGTCACGATGATAGCACCCAAAGCTCCAGGACATACTGTGCGAAGTGAGTTTGTGCGAGGTGGCGGAATTCCTGATTTGATAGCGATAGGTCAAGATCCAAGCGGTAGCACCAAAGAGTTAGCTCTGTCATATGCGAGCGCCATAGGTGGCGGTAGAACTGCTATCATTGAAACTACATTTAAAGACGAGACGGAGACCGATCTATTTGGGGAGCAAGCTGTGCTTTGTGGTGGTGTTACTGCACTGGTGCAAGCTGGTTTTGAGACTTTGACACAAGCAGGGTATGATCCACAAATGGCGTATTTTGAGTGTTTGCATGAGCTTAAGCTTATAGTTGATCTTATGTTCGAAGGTGGTATCGCTGACATGAGATATAGTATATCAAATACAGCGGAGTATGGGGATTATGCATCTGGCAAAAGAGTTATAAATGACAAATCAAAACAAGCTATGAAAGATATATTGAAAGAGATACAAGATGGCACATTTGCTAAAGATTTCATACTCGAAGGCGAAGCAGGGTATCCACGGATGAATTCAGAAAGAAACAATCAAAAACGGTCAAACATAGAAAAAACTGGCAAAGATTTACGAGCGATGATGCCTTGGATATCTAAAAATAAAATAATAAATCAAAACGAAAACTAACAAGTTATTTTTTGATAAGAAGTTTTAATATTTCACAAGACATCAAAATAGCACTGATATTTTGTTTGGTATTGACGATAGTATTTATATTTTTGCCTACAATTAACAGCGAGACAAACATAGAGCCCGCTATCAAGGCAAGCACCAAGACAAAAATACAAAAAGAACAACAAGAGCCTATATTAACAAACACAAAAAAACAAAATACAAATATAATCAAAAAAACAAAACCTATGTTGGTTCTTATTTGTGATGATGTAGTAACAAGTAGCCAAATAAATAAAATAAATACAATAAAAGAGAATATAACTATATCTTTTTTGCCACCTACATCAGGACACAAAAACTCAGCTAAAATAGCCACAAGTGTCTCAAACTATATGGTTCATTATCCTATGGAAGCGATAGGAAGAAAAGTTGAAGAGGAAAATACAATACGAATTGATGATAGCTACAATACAATACTAAAGCGAACAAAGCAGCTCAAAGCTTGGTATCCAAATGCCAATATCACAAACAATCACACAGGCAGTCTATTTACAAAAGACGGGCAAGCTATGGATAGACTTATGAGAAGCTTAAAAGAGCTCAACTATATATTTCTTGATAGCAAAACAGTTGGGCAAACAGTAGCGAAAAAATATGCGGATAAACACGGAGTGAGATTGCTGCAAAGAGATGTATTTCTTGACAATATACAAAATAGGCAATATATAAGAAAGCAGCTCAAAATTGCTGTATCTGTAGCTAAAAGAAAAGGTAAAGCTATAGCGATATTTCACCCGCATAAGTTAAGCGTGCAGACGATAAAAACATCAAAAGATATACTAAAAGGCGTGAATATCGTATACATAAAAGAAATATTGTGAATGTTGATTTGCACATAGACAAGCTTGATGATATGAGCGAATATCCAAAAAAACTCAACTATATAGGCAGTTTAAAGCTACTTCAAAAAAAAGCTATATCAATAGTAGGCACGAGAAAACCCACCCAATACACTAAAAATATGACAGCAACAATAGCTTCAAAATTCCAAGAGGCAAATGTAGCCATCGTAAGCGGTGTTGCCATGGGAGTTGATGCTATCGCACACGAATATGGCGGGACAAACAATACTATAGCAGTAGTGGCAAATGGCCTTGACATAAGATATCCAGCGATAAATAGAAACTTGATACAACAAATTGAAAACAACGGACTTGTTCTTAGTGGCTATAATGAAGGACAAAAAGCTACAAAGTATAGTTTTGTATTGAGAAATGAGATAGTTGTGGCTTTGGGCGATATACTCATAATAACACAAGCAGACAAAAATAGCGGCAGCATAACAAGTGCTAAATTTGCTAAAGCTATGGGCAAACAAATATATACTATACCGCATAGATACGAAGAGAGTCAAGGCACCAAAGAGTTGATACAAAATGGCGATGCAAAAGTAATTTATGACATAGATGAGTTTTTAATATCTCTTGGGTATAATACAAAACAAAATAAAACAAACGATAGGTTGCTTAAGTATTGTAAAAAAATACAAGATTATGAAAAATGTGTTAAAAAGTTTGGCAATAAAATTTTTGAGTATGAACTTATGGGCAAAATCAAAGTAGAGAACTCAAAAATAATTGTATTGTAGGAGATTAAGATGAAAGATAAAATTGCTGTCATAGGTGCCGGCAAATGGGGACAAGCTTTATACGAGAGCATAAACATAAATCATAAATGTTTCATAACAAGCAGAACAAAAAAAAACATAAAACATTTTTGCACTCTACAAGAAGCTTTGGATTGCCAATATATAATAATAGCGATATCAACACAACACATATCTTCTTGGTTAGAAAATAATTTTATAAATAAAAACCAAAAAATTTTAGTAGCTTCAAAAGGCATTGAAGCAAAAACAGGTAGGTTCCTTAAAGAGATATACGAACAACATATCGATATTAAAAACTTAGGTTTTGTATCTGGTCCATCGTTTGCTTATGGAGTTAAGGCCCAGCTACCTACCGCTTTGGTCATAAACTCAATATCAAAAGAGTATTACGATGAGTTTGCGTTGTTTTTTCCAAAGTTCATCAAGACATACTATAGTGACGATATAATAGGAGCAGAGATAGCAGGAGCATACAAAAATGTCATAGCAATAGCCGGAGGTATTTGCGATGGTTTAAAATTAGGAGACAACGCAAGAGCTGGAGTGATATCGAGAGGTTTGGTGGAGATGTCGAGATTTGGATATAAGTTTGGGGCAACTACAGATAGCTTTGTAGGATTAAGCGGTGCTGGCGATCTATTTTTGACAGCTTCAAGCAACAAAAGTAGAAACTACAAAGTAGGATTAGGACTATCAAAAAATATACCCCTACCACAAATACTTGAAGATATAGGCGAGGTAGCAGAGGGAGTCATGACGGCAAAGGCTATAAATAAAATATCGATACAAAAAGGTTTATATACACCAATAGCTTATGAAGTGGGACTAATGCTTGATGGCAAGCCGCCTTTAGAATCGCTTCAAGACCTGCTAAAAAGCTGATGGCGCTAATAACTGCCCAAAATATAATAAAAAAATATGATACCAAAGTAGTGCTAGACGATGTTAGTTTAAATATCCACAAGCATCAAAAAATTGCGGTATTAGGACAAAATGGCCAAGGCAAATCAACGCTTATAAATATACTGATAAAGAATTTACAGCCCGATAGTGGCAGCATATCGATAGACAATAGCTTGTCTATAAAAAAGTTAGACCAAAACCCAACAATGGACAGCCAAAACACTGTCAAACAAACGATAGAAGCGCATATAGAAGAGCTATCAAAAGCAAAAAGCAAATACGAATATCTTACAAATCAACTATCAACAGACTTTGAAAACAAAAATCTAATACAAGAGCATTGCGATCTTTCAAATTTTTTAGACGACAAAGATGGTTGGGATATAGAACACAAACTACAAAGAGTTATGACAGAGTTTAGGCTTGTGGAGTTTCAAGACAAACTAATTGGCACATTGAGTGGTGGCGAGCAAAGAAGGGTTGCATTGAGTGCTATACTGTTGCAAAATCCAGATATGCTTCTGCTCGATGAACCTACGAACCATTTAGATGTGCATATGGTAGAATATTTAGAAAATTTTCTTTATAAATCAAATATAACTTTGGTGTTTATATCGCACGATAGGTATTTTATAGATGCAATTGCTACTAACATATATGAGATAAATGACGCAAAAATACAAAAATATAAAGGTGGTTATGCTGACTATTTGAAACAAAAAGAACAACTTGTAAATACAAAACAAAAAGAACAAGACAACCTCAAAAAAAAGTTAAAGGAGGAGATATTGTGGATGCAAAAGGGAGTGCAAGCAAGGCGAAAACGAGATGAAAGACGAAAAAAAGATTATTTAAAACTAAAAGAGTTTGTCAAAACAAACCCGAAACAGATAAATAAAATGACGATAGAGCTTCAAAGAGAACAGCGAAGCTTCAATCACGAAAAGTCATTAAACAAAAAAAAACTATTGTTTGAGATTGACAACATATCAAAAACTATAGAGAACAAAACTCTAATAAAAAACTTTTCCACGACTATACGACAAAAAGATTGTATAGCAGTAGTGGGACCAAATGGCTGTGGCAAATCAACCTTGTTAAACATACTTATAGATAAAATCAAACAAGACACAGGGACTATCAAAAAAGCAGAGTTTGGTATAGGATATTTTGACCAGAATAGGAAGTTGGTAAATGATGAAAATACTATTTTGCAAACATTTTGTCCAAATGGTGGCGAGCATATAAAGTTAAGCGATGGTAGGCAGCCACATGTATATGGGTATTTGAAAGGTTTTTTGTTTCCCAAAGAGTATCTACATAGAAAAATTGGGGACTTAAGCGGAGGAGAAAAAAACAGAGTTGCATTAGCTTTGCTGTTTACTAAAAAAGTTGAATTATTGATACTTGACGAACCCACAAACGATTTGGATATACCAACGATAAATATATTGGAGCAGTATTTAAACAGCTTCCAAGGAGCGATAATATTTGTTTCGCATGATAGATATTTTGTAGACAAAATAGCGAAAAAACTTTTTGTATTTGAGCAAGATGGCGATATAGTAGAAAGCTACTGCCAATACTCGCAGTATTTGTCATATCAAAAATCAATATCACAGATAAAAACACTAAACAAGCAAACAAAAAAGAGTTCCGTCCAACAAATAAAACCAAAACCAAAACCGATAAAATTTAGTTTTAATGACAAAAGGGAGCTTGATAGCTTGTCAAAAACAATTGAGCAATTGGAGAAGCAAATAGACGATATCCAAAAATGTATGAAAGATAAAATATGCTATGAAACAAAAGGATTGGTAGCATTGTCCATACAGCTTGATGATATCACAAAAGATTATGAAAAAAAAGCCAATAGATTTTTGGAGTTGGAACTAAAACGAGAAAAGATACAAAATGCTTGAAAACTATTATATGTCAAAAGCTATAAAAAAGGCTTGGAGATACCAACTTCTAACCTATCCAAACCCAGCTGTGGGCGCTGTCGTAGTCAAAGAAAATAAAATTATCGCATGCGAGGCACACAAAAAAGCTGGCGACACCCACGCAGAGCTTGAAGTTGTAAAAAAAGCATATCATTATATCAGTGACGACAAAAAAATTATGAAGATAAAAGAACCACAAAAAATATATGATTATATTATAATACATCACAACAACATATTTAAAAATTGTGATATATACACGACTTTGGAGCCTTGTTCGCACGAAGGCAAGACACCATCTTGTGCCAAGCTTATAAAAAAAATGAGCTTTAAAAATGTTTATATAGGTTCGCTTGATTTTAATATAATAGCTTCAAACGGAGCAAAAATTTTAAAAAACGCAAATATAGATGTAAGCATAGGCATATCAAAACAAAACTGCGGTATTTTGCTGTCACCATTTTATAAATACCAACAAGGAGGATTTTGTTTTTTCAAACTCGCCATGAGAGCAGATGGCACTATAAACCACGGACAAATATCATCTAAAAAAACTACAAAGATAGTTCATAAATTAAGGTCGTTGGTTGATTTGCTTGTGATTGGTGGCAATACTGTTAGAACAGACAGACCAATTTTAGATACAAGAATGTATAAAAAAAGCTCAAAAAACCCCGATGTTTTGATATATTCAAAAAAAACAAATTTTGACAAAACTATAAAACTATTTGAAATAAAACATAGAGATGTAACCGTTTCAAGCAACTTAAACAAAGCTACAAAAAACAAATTTGTTATGATTGAGGGCGGATTTGATATGATAAAGGCAGTTCACAATCATATAGATATGACAATGCTCATAGTCAATACCACTACAAGCAAATCAGAAAAATACCAAAAGTTCGTAGATAAGTATCAATTGTTATATAGAGTAAATATAGCAAATGATACTATATACTATTTGTTGTAAGTTTTCAGCTCTTTGATTCTAGCTTTTTTGCCAGTAATGCCCCGCAAATAGTGTAGTTTTGCACGCCTAACTCTACCTCTACGCACAACTTCAAATGTCTTGATGCTGGCACAATACAGAGGAAATATTCTCTCAACGGCAACTTTGTTTGCACCCATTTTTCTCACTGTAAATGTAGCGCTAGCGCCTTCGCCTCTTAGAGCTATAACTATACCTTCATATGCCTGAACTCTCGTTTTTTTGCCCTCTTTTATCTCAACTCCCAAGTTTACAGTATCGCCTGCACGAAACTCAGGTATTTTGATATCTTTTATCATGCCATCTTCAAATGCTTGGATATATTTATTTTTCATTTTTTGCCTTTTTATATAGAGCATGAAAATCATCGCCCTGCTGTCATATGTTTAAAAATTTAGCTATTGTATCGTATTAAACTTAATAAATAGGTATTATCTCTACAAGATACAGATATTTTGTAGAGATTTAGCACAACCTCTCAATATTTATCCGCCATCAATCATACATAATATGCGGCAACCAAAGACTAATAATCGGTATATAAGTTACCAGTAAAAGCCCTACCAAAATAGTCATAGACCACGGAAGTGAATACACTACTACATCTTTTAAGCTTGTGCCAGTTATACCACTTGTTACAAATAGGTTTAGCCCCACAGGAGGGGTTATCATACCTAACTCCATGTTCACCACAACAACTATGCCAAAATGTATAGGATCAATACCTAAAGCAACTGCTACGGGTAAAAGTAAAGGAACCATTATCATAATAATAGCCGATGGTTCCATAAAATCGCCTGCAAAAAACAGCAATATATTGACTAACATCAAAAACATAATAGCCCCAACATCCCAAGCCATAAGTGTATTTGTGATAGTTTGTGGCACATTTTCAAGTGTTAAAAAGTGAGCAAAAAGCATGGCATTTGCTATGATAAACATAATCATCGCACTAGTTTTAGCTGATTCTAAAAATATGGTGTAAATATTTGACCATTTGATATCTTTGTATATAAACATAGAAACAAAAAATGCCCAAGTCGCAGCAACAGCAGCTGCTTCAGTTGGAGTAAATATACCACCATATATACCGCCTATAACTATGACGATAGTCATCAAAGCCCAAGAGGCATCTGTCATTTTTTTAAGCCTCACTTTAAATGACTCTGGTGTAGTGCTCTCAAAACCAAGTCGTTTGGCTCCTATGTATGTGATAACCATCATCATGATACCTATCATGATACCCGGTATCACTCCTGCCATAAATAACTTGCCGATACTCACCTCAGCTGTAACTCCATATACTATCATCACAATTGATGGAGGTATAAGTATGCCTAGACTTCCGGCAGTAGCTATAGTGCCTATAGCATATTTTTTAGGATATCCGGCTTCTTGTATAGCTCCAAACATAATAGACCCGATAGCTACAACAGTAGCAGGCGAACTTCCTGAAACTGCGGCAAATATAATACTAGCAAATATCGCAGCCATTGGAAGGCCTCCAGGCATGTGCCCCACTATTGACTTGGCAAACTCTATTATACGATTTGCACTGCTTCCTTTGCTTAGTAGCTGGCCTGCGAGTATAAACATAGGTATCGCCATAAGTGAGTAGTGTTCTATTTTTTCGAACATCATAGATGATATCTCAATAGCATTTATATCAGTAAAAAGCACAAGCGTAGCAAATGTAGACGCTCCTAAAGCTATAGCGATTGGCGAACCAATTATCAACAAAAAGAAAAATAAAATAAATAAAACAGCAACACTCATAATAAACCTCCTGTTTTTCTCTCTACTTCTTTTAAAAGTTTTTCGTTTTCGCCTTCGCTCATTTGTTCTATAATCATCTCTGCCTCGCTATGTTGAACTACTTGGTCTGCCGGTGTTATAAATACTTCATAAATTTTTTCAACCACTCTGTATGCCGCAAAAGAAAAAGATATTGGTATGACTAAATATATTATCCACATAGGTATGCCTAAATCTATAGACATCTCATCTAAACTATGCACCAAAAGCAAATAACCGTATCCATAATATGCCACAGCAAATAAAAATATAGCCGTGATACTATGCGACAAAAGCAACAAGCTCTTTGCAGTAGTAGGTTTAACTTTTTCCAGTATGATATTTATGCTTATATGAGCATCTTGTTTGAAGCAGTATGCTGCGCCAAAAAAAGTGCTCCACAAAAAAAGATATATGGTAAGTTCCGATGCCCACACAAGTGAGCCATCGAAAACATATCGCACGACAACATTGGTAAAAGCCAAAGCCACACCAGCACTTATGCCAAAAGCAGCTATAAATTGGTTGATAAACCCTATTGTTTTACTAATGTATATCATGTGTTGTCCTTATTTTGTATTTATCGCACCATCTATTAGGCTTTTTCCTATCAAGGCATCATCATAAAATTGTGAATATATAGGACTGACGGCATCTCTCCATGCTTGTATTTGTTCTGGTGTTAAGTTGTGAATTTCTAATTTTCCAGATGTTTTAGCATACTCTTCTATTTTTGCAAATTGTGAGTTGTTTAACTCCTCTGCCCATACTCTCTCTTTTGCGGTAGCCTCTTTCATAGCTTGAGTAACATTTGCTTGCAAATCTGCTGGCAAACTTTCCCAAAACTTTTTTGACATAACTACCAAGTATCCTAAGTACCCGTGATTTGTCACCGATAAGTGTTTTTGAACTTCATAAAACTTTTTTGTAAATATGTTTGAGTTTGTATTTTCTTGTCCGTCTATTACACCTTGTTGTAAGCCAGAATATACCTCACTAAATGGCATCATTTGTGGGTTGGCTCCAACTGCTTTAAATTGTGCTTCAAGAACTTTTGAGCTCATGATTCTAAACTTTTGTCCTGCTGCATCTGCTGGAGCTAACAAAGCTTTTTTTGATGAGCTTAATTGTTTGAAGTGATTATCCCAAAAATCAAGAGCGATAAAACCTTTGGCATTGACCATATCTTTAAGTTTTGTTCCTACATCGGTATCTTGCACTTTATGCAAGTGGTTTATATCTCTAAACAAAAATGGCAAATCAAAAAGTGCCAACTGTGGTACAATTTTGCCAAACTTAGAGAAACTAGGAACCGCCATTTGAACTGAGTCCATTTTGATAGCTTTTAAGACCGCTTTGTCTTTGTATAACTGTGACGATGGATATACTTGCACATCTATTTTTCCTCCGCTTAACTCTTCTAATTTTGCTTCGAAAAATTTCGCTGCTTTGCCTTTTGGTGTATTTTCACTTACTACATGCGAAAACTTCAGGACAAATTTGCCATCGTTTGCTTTTGCTTCATCTTTTTTCGTTTCAGTTGGTGACCCATCTGTTTTTGCTACTTCGTCTTTGCTCTCTTGTTTTTTATCACCACAGCCTATAAAACCCAATGACAGAACAAGAAACAACGACACTATCGATTGTTTGATTATGTTCATATAATCTCCTTTAAAAAAATTGCCAATAATTATAACGACAAATTATAATTAAAGCTTTGAAATTATACAATAAAAAACTTATAGAAACCAAAAAAAAATATTTATTAAAAAAAATATCTATATCTGTTTTGTCGGTTTATTCACAAACGGTTTGTAGTGTTTCTATGCTATCTTCAATAGTCGCACTTATTGGTTTTTGTCCTGTTTTTATATAGTTTATAAAGCTTGATAGTTCATCAAATAAAGGTTCGCTTTTTTTCACAAAACAGTTTCTAATGACAAATGAGTTATTGACTTTGAAATTTGAATACTCCAACAACTCTTGTGTCATAAGATCAGCCTCATAATAAGCTTCTTTGCAGGCTACTTCGACTTTTCTTTTCTTGAACGGTGTTAGCCAATTTGTTGTGATAGATGCTACTATGTCATTTTCCATAGCAAATGATAATATCGCATTGTCTTCGTGGTGGTTGTGAATCTTTTTTGATTTAAATATACTTTTTTTGCTTATGCTTTTTTGAGATATAAATCGTATGAGGTCAATATCGTGCACCGACAGATCTGTCAATATACCTACATCTGCAATCCTTGGCGGAAATGGCCCTATTCTTGTGATATTTATGCTGTATATCTCTTTGTTTTTTATCTCATTTTTAAGTGCCTGCACCACTGGGTTAAACCTCTCTATATGTCCCACAGCTACTTTGAGTTTTCTTTTTTCTGCTTCTTGTAGTATGATTTCGCCATCAATTACTGTCGATGCTACGGGTTTTTCTATAAATAGGTGGATATTTTTTTGCATACATCTCATAGCTACATCTTTATGCAAAAATGTAGGTGTAGCTATGATTATAGAATCTATGCTTATAGTATCTAACATATTGTCTAAATCTCTATATAGTTTGTGTGAAAACTCATCTTTTGCTACAGGATCGCACAAGCCAACAATCTTCGCATCTTGAATTTTTTGAAGCACTCTGTAGTGATTTTTGCCCATCACACCCATACCTACAATCGCTATTTTAACCATGATTTACAACCTTTATGATATAGTCTTGCTGTTCTTTTTTTAAAAATGCCGACATAGGTAATGCTAAAATATCTTTGGAAACTTTCAAAGATATAGGAAAATCATATTCGTTATGTTTTAGGTATTTAAATACCTCTTGCATATGCAAAGGAATAGGATAATACACTCCAGTAGGCACACCATTTGCCTCGCAGTGTTCTATCATTTTGTCCCTGTCTTTGACTAATATACAGTATTGAGCCCATGCCGAAACACAACCATCTTGCACAAAAGGAGTTGCCACATTTTTTAGGTGCCGCCCATAATACGAAGCTATATTTTGTCTTGTTGATAACTCTTTTTTGTAGTATTTTAGCTTGGCTATCAACACACCTGCTTGCAGGGCATCGAGCCTGCCATTGATACCTATGTGGCTGTGAGTATATTTTTTGGTTTGACCATGATCTAAAAGAATTCTAATTTTAGATGCCAGCTTATCGTTGTTTGTAAATATCGCTCCACCATCGCCATAACACCCAAGTGGTTTAGCAGGGAAAAACGATGTCGTGCCAATATCGCTTAAACTACAAGAGGTTTTATTTTTGTATGTTGCGCCAAAACTTTGTGCTCCGTCTTCTATGACTTTTAGGTTATGTTTTTTTGCTATTTGGTTTATAGTGTCAATATCGGGCACTTGACCAAACAATGATACCGGTATGATAGCTTTAGTTTTAGAGGTAATTTTTTCTTCTATTTTGTCGGCATCTATGTTAAATGTTTTTTCATCGATATCTACAAATACTGGCTTGGCTTTTAAAAATGCTATAACCTCAGCAGTAGCTATAAAAGTAAAAGGCGTAGTGATAACTTCATCATCTGGCTTTATATCTATCGCCATAAGTGATAGCAAAAGTGCATCGGTGCCACTACTGCAGGCTATGGAGTGTTTACAAGAGGTGTATTTGCTAAGATTTTGCTCAAGTTCTTTTACTTTGCCTCCGATATACACAGATGTTTCAAGCACTTCTTGTATTTGCTTGTCTATGTCGCTTTTGTATTTTTGGTATTGGGCTTGTAGGTTTATGAAGTCTATTTTCATCTGTATTCCTTTTAACTATTGTATCTAATGTGTCTTTAACAGCCCGCTACAAATAGCAAGATAGTCTATGTTTTTGATGTTATCGTCTATTTTCACACCACCTATAGCACAAGTTTTATGGTTTGATATTTTTGCCATATAGGATATATTTTTGCCTAATATCTTATCTATTTTTTTAGTAGTTGTGTCTTTGTAGGCTCCTATGCCTATGTAGTCAATATCAAAGCTGTTTGCTTGAAGTATTTGCTCGTTTGTTTTGGTTGATATACCTATAATTTTATTTTTGTGTAGTTTCCTTATAAGTTTAAATAAATTTGCAGGCTCGTTTATATTCAAAGATATTTGAAGTTTTTTTATATCCTCTTGTCCTATATGCAATCCATCGCAATATCCCATCAAGTCAAAATGGTCATTGATGATTATTTTTGTATTCGTGCAGCCTTTTAGCTCTTTTATGCTTGATATGATTTTATCTTTTTGTGCTGATTTGTTGCGGTATTGTATATACACAGGCTCAAATTTTTTAACAATTTGAATAAAATCTTTTATATTTAGGTTGTTTTTTGACAACACATAACTATCACATATAGCATAAATTTTATTGATAAAACATACTCATCAAATCAAATACTGTTTTTTTTATATCTTTTCTTTCTACGACCATATCGATAGAACCGTGTTCAAGCAAAAACTCTGATTTTTGAAAACCTTCTGGCAAATCTTTGCCTATGGTTTGTTTGATGACCCTAGCACCAGCGAAGCCCACAAGTGCTCCGGGTTCTGCTATGATAACATCACCCAAAAAAGCAAAAGAAGCCGACACACCACCAAAAGTAGGATCTGTGAGTATTGATATGTATGGTAGTTTTGCATTGTGAAGTTTTTTCAATGCCGCGCTTGTTTTTGCCATTTGCATCAGTGAGTGAGTGCTCTCTTGCATTCTGGCACCCCCGCTGGCACTTATGATTATGAGACCTTGTTTTTTTTCTATAGCACGAATACAAGCTCTTGTGATTTTTTCTCCCTCTACAGAGCCAAGTGACCCGCCCATAAATGAAAAATCAAACACTACCAAAGATACAGGCAGTTGGTTTATAGTCGCTTCGCCACTGACTACTGAAGATGTTTTTCCTGTTTTTTTGAAAGCTTCTTCAAGCCGTTTTTTGTAGCTTTTTTTATCTACAAATTTCAAAGGGTCGTTTGGGTGTAGCTCGCTGTCAAACTCTACAAATGAACCCTCGTCGCATAGTAGTTCTATCCTTTTTTTTGTGTTTATTCGCATATGGTAGCCACATTTGGGGCAGACCATAGCCAACGACTCAACCTCTTTGAAAAACATCAATGACAAACAAGATTTACACTTGATCCAGTGGCTTGTAGTTTGTGCTTGTGCGCTTTCTTTTTCCTTCTCGCCTTTTAGTTTTTTGAATATCTGTTTTAAATTCACGATTTTCCTTTTTGTAATTGTATCATAATTTTATAAAACTACTAAAAGCTATTTCTGATTAAGATATTAGAAACTTTTCTTAAGCAAAGTTTAAGCTTATGTTGGTATAATTGTTGCCCCCTTGACAAACAACAAGTGCTTTTATTTGTTGTAGCAAGAGAATATAAATATAAACAAGGAGTATATATGAGAACAAAAGGTTTTGTAAATATCTTGATGGTATCACTTGTGGTGCTATTTGGTGCTGGGTGTAGCAAAGAAGATGGATCTGCTATAGCAGGTTCGTCGCTGTCTGGGACTATTAGTTATACCAATAGCAACACACCATATAAAACTGCCAAATCATATACGGTAGATGATACTAATTTGACCAAAGAAGTTGGAATAATAACATATGAAATCACTTCAGCTCCAGTTTCTGGCATAACTATCAACTCTACAACTGGCGAAGTTATGCTTGACGACACAGTTGTAGCAGGAATTTACAATATAGATGTTCAAGTAAAAAGTAGCATCGGTGGAGCAGCCACGACCACACTAAGAGCGATTGTTCGTAAGATAAATCAAAACGCACTAAGCGCAGGTGCCGACCAAACTGGCAAATTTTTCGACGATGCGAACTTCACACAAAAAGCCATAGGCGGAAGTGGCACGGGTGCGACTTCTTATGCCTCAAACGATACAAATGTTGCAGATGTAAATGCCACTACAGGCGAAGTTACAATTGTAGGAGCAGGAACAGCGACTATCACGGCAACTAAAGCCGCCAATACAAACTATTATGTAACAGATGACAGCTATGATATAACAGTAGCCAAAATCGTCCAAGACCCATTAGATGCAGGCACCGACAAACCGGGCAAATCTTTCGGTGATGCTCCTTTCACACAAGAGGCAACTGGTGGAAGTGGCACGGGTGTT